>JAZONT010000036.1:0-3043 GCA_045654665.1 Candidatus Onthoplasma sp. | reverse complement strand
TTCAGGTCAACTTCATGAAGAATGTATTACTCACGCATTTGGAAAAACTTACACTTTTGGTCCAACATTTAGAGCGGAAAACAGTAACACGACTCGTCATGCCGCAGAATTCTGGATGATGGAACCTGAAATTTGTTTCTGTGACCTTGAAGGTCTTATGGACAATGAAGAAGAAATGGTTAAGTACGTGATTTCTTACGTTATGAAAGAATGCCGTGATGAAATGGAATTTTTAAACAAATTTGTTGATAAAGGTTTGATCGACCGCCTTAACAATATTGTTAATAATGAATTTGTTCGCCTTGATTATTCTGAAGCAATTACCATTTTGGAAAAAGTTAAAGACCGCTTCCAATTCCCTGTTAGTTGGGGAACTGATCTTCAAAGTGAACATGAAAGATATATTACTGAAGAAGTGTTTAAAAAGCCAGTGTTCTTAAAAAACTATCCAAAAGAAATCAAAGCATTCTATATGCGTCAAAATGATGACGGAAAAACCGTTGCAGCAGTTGATATGCTTGTTCCTGGAATTGGTGAACTTTGTGGCGGAAGTCAAAGAGAAGAAAGACTAGATGTTTTAACAAACCGCATTAAAGAACTTGGAATGAACGAAGAAGATTATGCATGGTATGTTAACACTAGAAGATATGGAACAAATGTTCACGCGGGTTATGGTCTCGGGTTTGAACGTCTTGTTATGTATTTAACTGGTATAACAAATATTCGTGATGTTGAGCTATATCCAAGAACTGTTGGAAGCATTATGTATTAAAATAAAACAATTTTCTGAAGAAAATATGTTTTGTTGTTAGACAAAATAAAAAACCACTCAAACAAGAGTGGTTTTTTCTCTCAAAGCTTACGACTTTGAACATTGATTGCGTAAAATGCCCAGTGAGTATCCCTCACTTTGAGTATCTAGTATTTATTAATATTTTAAAATATTAATTGTTTTAATACTAGATTAGTTTAATTATAATGGTACATTAGTACCTTGTCAAGAATATTTGGCACAATTGTAGCATAATATTTGTATGAAGAGCATAGAAGATATTTTAAATACTTTTGTTGAAAGATTAGATGATGTTATGAAACATAATGGTTGGAGTATTAGGCAGTTGGCGGATAATTTAAATATTCCAAGAAGAACTTTAAATAGTTGGATTTTGAAAAATAGAGTTCCGAGAATTGATTATATTTATATAATTGCAGATTATTTAAATGTTTCAATTGATTATTTGGTTGGTAGAGAGCAATAAAGTGAGTATTCACTCACTTTTTATTTTTAAGTATTCTTCGTAAGTGGCGTCGTAGGCGTGGCATTTATATTTGTTTTGAACATCATCAATGTTCCAAGGTTTTATGTTGATTGTGTGGAAAATTGGAAACCATTTAATTTTTTTTGAAAAATGGTGAATAATTGTGTCGTTTCTTAGTTTTCCTTGTTCATTGAATTTTCTTGGTAAATATAGTTTATTTTTACAAAATTTATTTAGTGCGCTTTGGTCTGGGAAACCCATTTTCTTTTTAGAACAATAGTCACGGACTTTTTTAAGAAGTCCACTTTCTTTAATTTTTTTCATATTCATTAAAAGAACGCCAGAATTAAAATAGCTTGGTTTAATAAAAAATCTTCCATATCTATCTAAAACCACTGCCATTTCATGATTTGAAATGTTAGTGTCCATAAGTTCTTTAATGTTTCCGTTTAACATAATATCAGTGTCTAAATAAATTATTTTATTTGGTAAATCTACTGTGTCTGCAAACAATCTTAAAAAGGCGAAAGGGGTGTATGAATTATTTTTATTTGAAGAAGACAATATCCAATCGTTGAAATCTTGACCTAATTTTATTAAAGTTACATTACTTAAAGGATTTCTTTCTTTAACAACTTTGTTTAAAATTTCAATTTGGTTTTCAGTTAGTGGGCTATAATCTTTATTAAGTTCGCTAACATCGGCGGTTAAGATATAAATATTTAATTGATCGTTAGTATGCTTTATTGCGCTCATTAAACACAAAAGTATTCCATCAAAAACCTTATAATTTCCGCCAAATAGAATGTTAATCACTTAATTTCTCCCTTTTTATATATTGAATAAATTCATAGTTGCTAAGTTTTGCTCTTTCGTTTAGTTTATTAAATATTTGTGTTTTTAATTCAGCTTGTGCTAATTTTATTGGAAGATTTTTGTTTGGATAGAAAGGGCCATCCACATAAATATCTATTTTGGGTTTTTTTTTGTGATTTTTCTTTGTGTATGTGGTTGTAAATGTAAAACATGGCTTATTAAACTTAATAGGATAGTGAAAACTTGTTAGTGGGAAGTCTCTTATTTTTGTGTAATATGGCCAAAGATGTGCTTCTGGGTAAATTAAGATTGGTTGATTTTTGTTTAATGTGTTTTCAATGTGAGAATAAAAGTTTTTTGTGGCTTCAATAGTGTTTGGAATCACGATAGTGCCAAATATTTTTGCAAATTTTCCAATTATTGGTATTGTGAGATTTGAGGAATTAACAATTATATGCGATTTTTTAGGAAAGGTGATAAGAGATGGACAAAATCCATCTGCAAATTGATTGGTGTGATTTGCATAAATAAAATACCCACCGTTTTTAAATTGCTTTAAAATTTTTTTGTTATGAAATTTTATGTTGTTTGTTAGTTTATAAATTGTGGCAATGGGCAGAACAAAGGTTTTAAAAATGAAACTAGATAAAAAATTATAAAAAGGGTTATTTGAAGAATATTTATAGTTTTTATCAATATATTTTTCTTTATTTTTAAAATATATCACTTCATCACTTGGCGTTGAGTAATATATTATTTTGCCATATTTCATAATTTTAATATTTTCCGAACAATGATAAAAAAATACAAAAAAATTTATAAGTTATTAAAAATTTATAAAAATAAATTCAAAGTTGTTGATTTTTTGTAATATTATCGGTATAATGTTTATATCTTATATAAAAAGAGATAGATATGAAAGGAATGGTTAAATGGTTTGAGAACGCTCCACTTTGGCTTAAAGTTAT
>JAZONT010000035.1:0-9855 GCA_045654665.1 Candidatus Onthoplasma sp. | reverse complement strand
AATAAATTATATTTAATATAATTTAAAAGAAAATAATGTTAATTTTAGAATTTCTAAGGAGAAATTATGTATTTTAAGAAAAATAGATCTTCAATTAAATATTACATTCTTGCAATTATTTGCGTTCTTTGTGTTTATTCTGCACAAATTTCAAATTTATTTGTTCCAATTTTTGATAATGTATATTATGGCAACTTGGTGAAAATGTTTGTCTCTTTAACTAATTTAGGCATTTGGATAATTGAATTTATTATTCTATTTTTTGTTTGCAAGAAATTACGAATTAAGATTTTCACTCCGAAAGAAAACAAAACAAAAGAATTACCTTTATGGCAATTAATTTTATTGTTCGTTTTGGCTATTCTTCCTATGTTTGTTGTTTCTGCTTTTTTACATTTTGAATTGAAAGTTATCTATTTGTTGGGCATAAGGGTTACTTCTGTTGGTTTGGCATGTAACGCTTGTGAAATATTATCATGGACAATGCGAATTCTATTTATGGTGCTATTTATTCATTTTATTCATCAAGGTTTAGAAATGAATTTTAGATTTAAAAAAGAAGTCTTTAATAAATATTTTCCATGGGGCGCAATTTTATGTTTTTTAGTGTTTGGACTTATTGACTTCTTCCTATTCCCTGTTGATATTAATTGGTTTTATTTGCTTGCAACATTTTGGTATGGTATCATTTATTTGGCAAGCAACAGAAAGTTCTTAACCACTTATATTGTTTCTTATTTGATATGGTTATTGTAAGGTGAACTATGAAAAAATTTTTGAAAAATAACTTATTGATTATTGTTTATCTTGTTATTGTAACTTTAATTGAACTTTTTGGAGTTTTGGTTACAAGTGGCAAGTTTTATATTAGAAGTCCATGGTTGTTTTTGTTAATACAATCTATTTTTGTGTGTATCTTATTTGCAATCACAAACCACAAAGCAAGACATATTGTTGCATCATGCTTTCTAACTCTGTTTATGGTTGTGAATTTGATTTTTATTGTGATCTTTGAGATGACTGAAACCTTGTTTGATTATGGAATGTTAAATCTTAGAAATGATGGAATGAACATATTAGAACGTGTTCCAATTAACTTCCTTTTCTTCTCTGTTTCAATGCTTATGATTGCAATCTTTATTGTGTTCGGTTCTCGTTTTGTACGTCACAACAAAAAAAATGTTGGATATAAAGCAACTAAAATTGTTGTTCCAGTAATACTTTGTGTCGTTATAATTTCAAATTGTTTGTTATTATATTTTAAAAATCGCAACTTTCAAGAGAATGTTCAATCAAAACTTTATAGAAAAAGTGATGCAAGCTATGCTGAACTAGGAATCACAGCCAACTTTATAAACGAAATGTTTAAGGGTACTTTCTTTACTGGAGTTGATCTAGGTGATGAAAATGAATTGAACTCTTACATATATAACGACATTTACACTTCAAATTTTCAAAATAATGCAAAAAAATATAATGTTGTGACAATGTTGGTTGAATCTTTTGAATGGACATCTTTCACTCAGGACTTTGAATTGTTTGTTAATGGCCACAAATTAATTAATCCTGAAACAAACCAACCTTATTCAGATGAAGATGCAAACATTCTTTTGGCAGAACTATACCCTAACATTTATGATTTCTATAAATCAAGCATATCATTAACAAATTTTTATAGTCGAGAAAAAACTGACATCGCTGAAAACTTATCAATTTTAGGTTCATACCCAACCAATGCATATATTAATTATGATTTCCCTGAAAACAAAATGGTTTCATCATTACCAAATGTTTTAAAAAGCTTGTATGGCGAAGAAATAAAAACTCAAGCATTTCATAACGGGTCTTACACCTATTATAATAGAGATGATGAACTTATCTCTCTTGGTTTTGATAGTTACACCGCTAGTGACCAAATGTATAATAAAGGAATGACAGATTGGGCTGGTCAAGGTCAAAGAAATCTTGATAGTGAAATGATTTCAGTTTGTGCAAACGAAATGTTCCCAACAGATTCAAGATTTTACACTCACATAACAACTATAACAATGCATGGTCAATACACTTATAGATCAAACCTTGAAAAACAAGGCTATTATGATGAAATGGCTAAATATGGAATTAACGCAATGGGCGGAAGCTCTGTTGAAGCACAAAATCACAATAATTTCTATTATTATGCTGCTTGTGTGAAAGAATTTGATAAGGCTTTAGGCGTTACAATGCAACAACTTAAAGAAAGAAATTTGTTAGATAACACAATTTTGTTGTTGTTTGGCGATCATAACACATACTACTCTAGCCTTTCTAACTATGTTAAAAATATTGACAGTTTTGAAGAAGATAACTACACCAACCTATATCGTGTTCCATGCATGATTTATTACCCTAACATTGACGAAATCGCGACATATCTAGAAATAAATCAAGCAGATAAAATCGGTTCAAGATTTATTATAACAGAACAGGAAAACAGCAAAGGCGAAACAGTAAAAGGAATTCAAGTTAAGAAATTTACTTGCACAGCGGACATTGTTCCAACTTTAATGGATTTGCAGGGTGTTAATTATTATGAAAACCTTTATTTTGGTCATTCAGTATTTGATGAAACTGTTAGCGTTCTCTACTCTAGAGCATATGATATTTTCTTAACCGATAGTATGTATTTTGTAAGTTTAAATAACATTAAATGGATAAGGGAAGGATATCAAGAAAATAATCCTGCAAATAAATATGCTGACTTAAAAAATTATGATATTGAAGACCATATAAACACGGTTGAAATTGAAGCAAAAACACTTCTTAAAAAATTAGACACTTGTAATAGAATATTTTATAATGATTATTTCGCAAGAAAAAATATTAACAATGCTAATCTAATTAATGCTCAAATTTTTATAAATAATCTAAAATCAATTAATCCTAACTTCAATTAAAAAAATCCCTTTAACAAGGGATTTTTTTTATTCTTTAGGTTCTTCACTTGAGTTGTTTGCTTCTTCTGATGTTTCGCCTTTTTCAACTTCACTTTGATCTTCATCTGGAATTTTAAACTCTCTATATAAACTTTCGCCATCTGAGTGAATCACTCTAATTCTATCAAGAAGTTCATTATAATTTGGCAAATCTTCCAAAGAATTTAATTCAAAACGCTTTAAGAAATTTTCAGTTGTTCCAAAGAGTACTGGTTTTCCAACTGTGTCTTTTCTGCCAACAACTTCAATAAGATTATTAGCTTGAAGAAGCTGAATTGCGTAGTCACAGTTAACACCACGAATGTTTTCAATGTCAATTCTTGTTACAGGTTGTTTATATGCAACAATTGCAACTGTTTCCATTGCTGCTTTTGTTAAACTTCTTTCTCTTATTGGGTTTAAGATTTCACTTATATTTTCAACAATTTCAGGGTTAGAGCAAAGTTGAACCTTATTTTTATATGTAATAATGTTAATTCCACTATCAGTATTGTATTTTTCTTTCAAAATATCCAGGCATTTATTAAATTCTCTATCATTCATTTCAAAACGAGATTTAAATTCATCAATTGCAACACCTTCACCAGAAACAAACAAAACACCTTCAATGATTTTTGCTATTTCTTTAAGACTCATCTTTAACCTCCTTTCTTCTTATCTTAATGTCTGCATAGCGTTCAGCTTGAACAACTTCAATCTTTTGAAATTTAAGCATTTCAAGTATTGCCATGAAAACTGTGATTATTTCCATTTTTGAATATGTGTCATCAAATAAACTAAAGAAGTTTATTTCTTCGCTGTCTTTCAAAATATTACTTAAGAATTGCATTTTATCTTGAACTGTCCAACGATCACGATTGATTTTCTTTTCTTGTGGATTTTCCTTGTCCTTTGTTCTCATTAAAATAAAAGCAAAAGCATCAAGAAGTTTTTCTAAATTAAATTGATTAAACACTATTCTTGCGTCACCAACATTTTTATCTGGCTGTTTATATAATCTATCAACATTTTCTTGTTGTTGCAAAACACCACCAGCATCCTTAAAGAGTTTATATTCTTGAAGCTGAATTCTTAACTTTTCTTCATCACTAATTTCTTCCTCTTCAACAAGTTCCTCTTCAACAGGGAGAAGTGATTTTGATTTAATTAAAAGAAGTCTACTCGCCATGTCCAAAAAGGCTGTTGCCTCTTCCATGTCTAACTCTTCCATTTCTTCAACATATTTTAGATATTGGTCTGTTATTTCGGCAACTTTAAAGGTTTTAATGTCCAGCCCTTTTTCATCAATAACTTGCAAAATAAGGTCTAGAGGAACTTCTAAACCTTCAAAACTAAATTTTAAACTTGATGAAGATTCAACCTCTTCAATCATTTCATCCATTATAATACCCCTAACAAAGAAATTGGCAAAAACACATAATCATGCAATAACATTAAATATACAGTGAAAATATCAAAACCAAACATCAAATCAGTTATAAAACCTAACAATAAAATTCCAATAAAAATTCTTAATGCATTTCTTGCCATGAAATTTAAGAATTTATTATCTGGTTTACAAAACGTTGCAATAAAATTAAATCCATCCATAGGCGGAATTGGCATAATGTTGAACATAACAAGGAAACTATTAACAAGCATAAAGTAAAACAAAATATAATAAACATAACTCATTGCAACACCATTTATTCCAACTGTTGCCGTAAGAATTGCAATTATTCCTGCTGAAAGCAATCCTAGCAATAAATTAGCAGTTATACCGGAAATTGCAACTGCTCTTGTTCCCTTTTTAAACTTTCTATAATTCATTGGATTTGTTGGAACAGGTTTTGCCCAACCAACACCTAAGAATATAAACATTAAAAAACCCATCATATCTAAATGTTTCAAAGGATTTAACGTCATTCTTCCAGAAAGTTTTGCAGTTTGATCACCACATTTATATGCCACAAAAGCATGTGCAAACTCATGAATTGTTAATGATATCAAATAAACAAAAATAGTAATTAAAAAGTGAATTACCGCATCTTGTGCTGTTAAATTTGAGCTAAATAAAATGTAGTATAACAAAATAATCTCCTTTTATATTATAACAAATAATAATTACTTAAGCAAATAAATTTAGTTGTTATTTAACATTTCTTAATTAAAACTTAGGTATTAAATTAATACAATATTTTGAAAAATAAAAAAATACATACACAATATATATGTATGCATTAATTTTTATTTGTTTTAAGTGTGTTTAGTCTATTATAGAAAGCACTTGCATTAAGAGGGTTTTTAACGTTAGTTATTTGTGTTATTTCAGTGTCAGTTTCATTGGCAACAACAATACCCAACTCTTTAAAAACTTGCAAGCACACAAAGAATTGAAGATATGAATAATTAGTTTTTTCTTTTAGTTTTGTTAAAATATTTTTAAACAAATTATATGTGTAATATCCTGTTATTTTATTTTCATATGCGAATTGAATTAACCTAAAATATCTTCCAAATTCATTTCTTGATAAATTTATATTATTTAAAATAGATAAATGCAAATCTTGATTGCTTGGCAAATAGACTGTTGATTTTGTTGCTTTTTGAAGAGCTGATAAATATCCCATGTTCAAGATTGGATCAAGGAAGATAATTCTAGAAAAAGTGTTAAAACAATCAAAATTTGTTGGGGCAAGAATAATTGTGTTTAACCCTGTTTCGTCGCTAATATTCATCACTCTATTCTTAATTATGTTATTGCTGTCATAAATAGCTTTAAAATTAATGTAAGTATTGTAATCATTAGCAACTATCAGTGTTCCATAAACAGTTTTTTCCATATCAACAATCAAACGAATTAATTGGTCTCGATTGTAGTTATTAAATGAATAAGTTCCATCTAATGGATATATAATTTGACGAACATATTCAGCGAGTAGTATTTCATTGTCCTGTGGACGATAAATATCTTCATAATCAACCGATTTAACAATTCCAGATATTTTTTTAGAATTTCTAAAAGTGTCTATATTTAAATCTGCAAGTAAATTACATGAAGTGTTTCCGGACAAAACAAAGTATTTATCACTTGAGTTAAACGCCAGCAAACTAAAATTTGGATATGTTAAAACTAAATGTTGAGGATGTTTTGGTAAACAGCTAACAACTGCATTTTTAAGCTTAAAATTGAAAATGGGTCTTGCATTCATATGACCACATGGTTCTAACCTATCAATATCTTCCACTAATTTTAATGTGATTTCATTTTCATCTAGCTCAAAGTCATAATTTTTTGTTGGTAAGAAATCAACTTTATTTAAATTTTCCGCAACATACTCATTTGTTAATTTAACAAACTCATCATATTTTTCAACTTTAAGTGTTAAGCCAGCCGCCATTGGATGCCCACCAAATTTGGTTAATAGGTGCGCCATATTGCTAAGCAATGTGTGTACATTAACACCATTAACACTCCTGCATGAGCCAGTCAACTCATCATTAACTTGACTGAATAAGAATGTTGGTCTATGATATTCTTCCGCAATTCTCGCTGAAACAATGCCTAAAATTCCACTATCCCATTCTGAACTAGACATAACAATTGCGCTTATCCTGAAAATATTTGAATTTTTAAGTTCTTGTTTTACATCTGTGTAAACTTTATCACATAACTTTTGACGTTGGTTATTAAATTCTAGAATTTGATTGCAAATTTTTTTAATGTTGTTTGGATTTTCTTCCATGTAAAGTTCCAAACTGGTTTCAGCAGAACCCATTCTCCCACTTGCATTAATTTTTGGTGCTAGTTTAAACGCTATATCACTTGCTTTACAGCTGTTTTCATTAAGCCCAAGTTCATGCATTAATTTTAAAACACCCACTGGAAGTTTAGACAAATTCTTTAAACCTAAATAAACAATAGTTCTATTTTCTTCCATTAGTTCAACAATATCAGCAATAGTAGCAATAGCGCAAATTGGAAGATATTCACTTGCGACAGTTATTCCTGCCAATGCTTGCACAAGTTTTAATGCAACTCCCGCTCCACACAAACATTTAAATGGATATTTTTCACTTACTTTGGGATTAATTATTAAACAATTTGGAAGATTTTCTCCTCTTTCATGGTGGTCAGTAACAATAACATCAACACCTTGAGATTTAATGTATTTAACCTCATCGATGCCTGTTATTCCGCAGTCAACCGTGATAACTAAATCAGGTTTGTTTGTTGAAAAAATTTTATCAATTGTGGCAATGGTTAATCCGTAACCATCTTCGTATCTGTTTGGCATAAAATTACTTACTTTTGCGCCAACCGAATTAAAATATTTGATTAAAATTGCGCTTGCACTAATTCCGTCAACATCATAGTCTCCAAAAATCAAAATTTTGCTGTTTTTAGAAATGTGTTGTTCAATTAAATCAACCACAGATTGCATGTCTTCGAAAAGAAATGGGTCACATAAATCAGTTAAATTAGGGTTTAAAAACTTGTTAAGTTTCTCTTGGGTGTCGATACCGCGTGAATATAAAAGATGAACAAGGTGTTGATCTAAATTATAAAACTTACTCATCTTGCTTATAAATTCTTCATTTCTATTTACATCTAAATTACATATGTATTTCATATTATCTTCTTTTGCTTATTATAAACTATTTTTCATATAATTGCAATATAATTTATATTTTTATAAAGAAAAAAACCTTGTTAAAAGGTTTTAATCTTTCTTTTTAGATTTCTTTTCCGCAACACTTGCTTTAATTTTGTATTCTCTTTTTCTGCAATATGGAATAAACACATTCCATGCAAAAGGTATAATATACCAAGAAGTTGCAAGAAGAGATACTGCCATAAACATAATGTTTAAAGCTGTGTATTTAATTGTTAAAGGTGCAATTAAAACAAACAATAACCCTATTAATAAAATTGAAACGCTAATAACTGCCATTCTAAATTTTGAGCTCTTAATTCCATGTTTCATAGCTTCATTATATTCACCAGAAACAAGCCAGCTTGATTTGTGCATAATTTCAAACAAACTGATTGCGGAATAAATAATTAGCATATTCAATATAACAAGCATTGCTAAATAACTCATTCCAATACATAGTTGCAAAATTGAACCAATTGACATATAACCTAGTGTTCCGAATACGCAACCTATGATTATTGCCAAGGCACTTGCACCATTATATCTAATATAAGCAAAAATTGTTGCTAACACGATTAACAATAAAATTGTTACAGCCGTGAATAAATAGTCCGTATTTTTAACTGTTGGCCCCACATGAACGTGAGTTGAAACATTATCAACACTAACATTTAATTCTTCAGCAATGAGTTGATTTATTTCTAAAACGCTTTCCGCCTTAATGTCGTCAAGATATCTAACAACGTATTTAGTGTCATCTCCTTCGCCATAAATCAAAACATTATCAAATCTTCCATCATAAGAATTAACAATATCTCCAATAGCATCTTTATGCTTTGAATAATCTTCTGTTTTTGCTTCAGTCACCGTAACCGAAAATTCATTATAACCATGAATTTCAAAATTGCCATTCATGCCCCAAATTGCGAACACTAAAATTCCAACAAGCAAGAAAATTCCAACAGCAATTAAAACAGATTTATTATTCTTGAAATATTCTTTGTTTGACTTTGAAAAATCTTTATTAAGCATCTTTACCTCCTTTATGGAAGTTACATTTACTGCCATTTTCATTGTTTAATGCAAGATACATCTTAATAAACAATCTCATTAAAGCAAGATTCGTGAAAGTTGAAACTAATGAAAGCACTAGCATCACCCAACCAAATGAACTGATTGCGGCAACCGGCATAAACAAACACACAAATCCTGTGATGAGCATTACTGCATTCAAGAATAGAGTTTTAAACAAGCTTTCTTTTTGCGCTTCTCTAAACGCTATAAACAACTGCATCCCATTATTATAGTGCTCTTTTGCTTTTTCCAACACCATAACTAAACCATCTGAAGCTAGAGCTAAGCCAATTAACATAGCAATAATACCAGCAAGGTTAATGTGAACCAATGGAATTGATTGCAAGAAAAATAATGAAAGTGTTATAAAGAATAATAAATTGTAGCAAGCAACTAAACCAATTTGGCGATATTTAACAATTAAGAAAGCAAATAATCCTAACACTAAAACAACCATTGCAATTGTTAACAACAAGGTTGAAAATTCACCATAATTTGCAGAAATATAATCACTTGATATTTGAGTGAGTGATAAATCTAACATGCCTGTTTTAATTTGGTTTGCACAAGTTGTTGCATCAAGCATACTTTCAAAAATTGGGCTATACAATTCAATTATTCCGTTTTCGATAGATCTAGTTGAATAATCCAAATTAGCATATTGATTATCTCCAAGTTTGATTGTTACGTTTTGACCTGCCGATTTCTCTTTAACCATTGGGATGTATTCTTCTTTAAATTGAACTAAAACAACATAAGAAATTTCGCCGGTCGCCGGGTCATTATATTGCATAGGCTTTACTGATTCTATATGTTTTGGGCCAGCAAATTCACCGTCACTTGTTGAAAAACTTATTGTGGCAGGACTTCCAATTAAGCCAGTTACTGTTTCTTTGTCTTCAATAGTTAATAAGTTTCCAACTTGGATTACAATTCCATCGATTCCATATTCGGCAATATAAATATCTTTATATCCCTCAGCAGAAACGATTTCTTTTAAGTCATCCATTGTTGATTGCCTAAGTTCGTCATAATTAACCGATGATTCATACTCTTTCTGTTCAGCACGGTAAACTATACGAAGCGAACTGCTCACATCTTCTCCAAACTTAAGATTTTCAACAAAGTTTGAATAAGAATAGTAATTACCGTTAACAGTTAAAGGATAT
>JAZONT010000034.1:0-6035 GCA_045654665.1 Candidatus Onthoplasma sp. | reverse complement strand
AAAGTTAGATCAACTTTTAATGAATTTAATAATGTTCAAACCTCTCGCGGAAGAAAAGCAAAAGATGTTGCAAGAATAATGCTTGATGGCGCAGGGTGTCACGATACTCAAATAAAAGAAATTCGAGGAGAACTAACAGATAATTATAACCCTCAAACAAATGTTGTTTCATTTTCAGAAAGCGTTGCAAATCAAACCTCTGTTGCAGCAGTTGGAGTTGCAGCGCATGAAATTGGTCACGTTTTTCAACACACGCAAAACTATGCACCTGTTAAAATTCGTTCAGCAATGGTTCCTGTTTTAAACATTGGAAACTATCTAATGTGGCCAATGATTTTAATTGGATTGTTTGCCGAAGTTCTGTATCAAGCAACTTGGTCAACAGTTTTTATTTATATCGGGCTTGCATTTTATGCATTAAGCACAATATTCTCTTTGGTAACATTGCCGGTTGAGTTGAACGCAAGCAAGCGGGCATACAAAATGTTAGTGTCAACAAATGAAATGGACGAAGTTGAAGCGCGTCAAGCAAAAAAAGTTTTAAACGCTGCAGCATGGACTTATGTTGCGGGGCTTATCACTTCTATTCTATCATTAGTGAGAGTCGTTTTCTTTATATTTGCTATGCGTGGCGATAACAATCGTTAAATTATAATTCTATCTGCCCTAACACTTGAAAAATTGGTTGCAATTTCATATGGGCTGGTTTCAATAAAATTTGCATATGATTTTAAGGAGTTGAATTTGTTTAAAATGAAGATTTCATCTCCTTTTTTCACATTCACATCACTAACATCCAACATAAAACAATCCATGCAAACATTTAAAATCTTACAATCCACACCGTCAACTTTCAAACACATTCCAATAAATTTTAATTTAAAACCATCAGCATAACCAATTGGAATAATTGCAACCCTCATTTTTCTTTTTGCAACAAAACGATAATCATATCCAACAATTTCACCTTTTTTAATATCAACAATGTTAACAATTTCACTTTTAATCTCAATAGCCGGCAAAAACCAACCTTCATCTCTACAATATAAACTAAACCCAATTCTAACCATATTTAAACAATGGTTATATTTTTCATTAACAAAACTGTTATCCGCATGCACAATTGGATTAAAACCAAAATCAAAGCAAAGTTTAACAAATTTACTAAACTCTTTCATTTGAGTGTGAACAAAATCATCTGTGGTTGCAAAGTGTGTGTAAATCCCTTCAACTATCAATTTGCTTTTTTTAATGAGGCTTAAAACCTTTTTAAACTCTTTTAAACACTTAAATCCGTATCTGTTCATTCCAGTGTTAATTTTTAAGTGAATTTTAATAGGTTGGTTCAAATTAATTAAAAACTCAGCATCTTCACGCGTTCCACACGTGTAAGAAAAACCATCTTCTATATTTTCTTTATCAACAGGTCCTAAAATTAAAATGCTTTTATTTGTTAATGTTTGTATTTTTTTAGCCTCAAAAAAACAGGATACCCCAAAAAACTGAACGTAATCGTTTAATATTTGAACCACCTCGTTTGACCCAACACCATATGCATTGGCTTTAACAATGGCACAAACTTTTGAATTTGGATTTTCGGATTTGACCTGTTTTATATTGTTTATTAAATTATCTTTATATATTAATACCTTATTAACCATATAATTATATATGCTTAATTCTTATTCATTTCCACGTGAAAATTCACAGCCACAATAATCTTGCCTATAAATTTTTAGATCTTTACAAATTTCAATGCTTCGTAAATAACCATTTTGTTTTTTAAAATCTGCGTGAAGGTATTTTATTCCATATTTTTCTTGCAATCTTTCACCTAGAATGTTAATAAATTCACAATCTTTATGCGGACTAATACTAAGAGTTGTTGTTACAACATCATAATTATTTTCAACAGCATATTTAAAAGATTTGTTTAACCTTTGAGCAATACAAACCTGACAGCGTGCTCCACCTTCTTTTTCGTATTCCAAACCTTTCACAACATCTAAAAAATCATTATGCTTATATTCTTCACAAACAACATTAACATTTAGTTTTTTAAACTCTTGTTTTCTTAGTTCATATTCGTCTTTTGGAAAAATGTTTGGATTGTAATAATAAAAGGTTATATCAAAAAACTCTTTAATTTTTTCAATAACCGCACTAGAACATGGCGCACAACAACAATGCAAAAGTAGTTTTGGTTTTTCACCAAAACTACTTATTTCTTCTTGCATTAATTTGTTGTAATCAATTTTCATACTTATATTTTAAATTAAATATGAAATTTGTCAAGTGTTACTTAACTAAAACATATTCTCCACTATAAGTTGACCAAGAGTCAAATGACGTTGCTTTAGCTCCCACAAGATAAAGGATATAATTTTCACCATAGTTTAAATCAATTATGTTAAACTCATCAAATTGATAAGCCACATCGTCATTTAGTGTTATTCCTTTCTTTAGGATTACAACGAAATCAGCATCATCATCTGTGGTTGTTTCATCGTTTTCTTTATATTCAACACCTTGAATTGTTTCTGCGTTGAAAATAATTTTGTCAGTGCCAACATAAATTTGGTAAGTGTTAGAAGACTTTTTAACAATTTCTTCAATTGTTGAAGTTGGTTCATTATTTATTTCATATTCCTGATCATAACTTAAACCAACAACAAGACCTAAAACTCTTGATTTAACTGTAATACCATTTAAAGTGACATCGCTTCCATCTGTAACATTTTTATAAGTGTAGAAACTACTTAAATTGTTAGTAAAGAAATTAATAGTATCATTACTCAATGATAAGTTTTCAAAATTGTTTATGTTGGTTGTTATTCTATTCACTTCTTCTTGATAAACGATTTGTTTAGAAGGAATGAGGAATGCGTTGCTCTTGCAATCTGCACTCATCACGCCGCTTCCAGAATTTGTGTTAATTAAAATATTGTTATCATAGTTAGCACCAATTATTCCACCTGTATAATAACCAATTAATTCACCATCAAAATGAGCATTTGAAACTGTTCCAAAAACATTTCTTCCAACAACGCCAGCAACAGTTTGACTATATCCTAATTTGATAATATTAACATCTTCAACAATTATATTGCGAACTAAACCTCCAAGGTTAAGGCCTATAACACCTGCACTAACATTATCAGACCTTGCAAACAAGTTGTTTTTTAGATGAACTGTGGCATTTTCTAAAACACCCCTATTCTCACCAACAACACCGGCAGAATATTGATATCCAAGCAACGATCCTGAAATGTTAACATCAGCCCCCTTAACGTAAACACGTTCACCAACAAGACCAAATGCTCCACCAACAGAATCACCAGACAAGACAACTTCTCCATTAACTGAAATGTTTTTAACCATATAATAGTTTTTGATTATGTTTCTATTGTTGTTTACAGAATAAGCATTTTTATTATATCCATCCAATATTCCAGCCACCGATCCAGCATAATAAACACTTTCCAAATTTTTAACATTTTTTCTATTGTTGTGAGACATATAAATCGAATAATTACTAAGTGTTGAAGCTCTAGTGCTACTTGCTCCAATATTTGATGAAATTTGGTCTAAATCAAACTCTCCATAAATAATTCCGGCCAAACCACCAACTGCATTTTTACCAACCATAACAACATCTTCAGCATCAATAGTTATGTTGTATATATTAAAGTTTTCAATAACTCCAGCAAGAACACCAACCGCATTTGTTGAACTTGCCCAGACTGATGTTGTTGTTAATTTTAAGTTTCTAACTGCATTTAATATATATCTATCGTTTATTCCTTCAAACTTTTCAAACAATCCAATAGCATTTCGTTGTTCTGAAGAATATAACAAAATATTACTTAATGTCATATTATTTCCTTGAATATTGCCTGAGAATGTTAAATTGCTTGTTGATGGATTATCGCCAATAGATATGAAATCAATATCTTTAACAATTCTATAATAACTTGTCATATAAAGATTTTTTGATGGATCAAAATAATCATTCCAAGTGTTTAAGTCATGAATAATATAAGGATTTTGTTTTATTCCATAATTTGCAAACTTGGTTTCATAGGTAATGTTTTCCACACCATTTTCAATTTCAGAACTAACTTCAATTGTTAACGGCCTAAATTCGTCAAATTTGTTTTCCTGTGTTGAAACAAGTTTTGGAAGATCGCCAACAGCCATTGACCAAACTGCACTAACATTATCACCAAATGCAAATTTTTCTTCTTCATAAATGGTTCTTGAATATCTTAAAGCAACTTCAACAGGTTTTAATCCTTGAATTGTTGGTGCAACTGAATCTTTATTATATTCAATACAATTTTTTAAAGTTCCGCTGTTAATTGCAACAAACATAACATCGTCTTTGCTAGCTTTAATTCCATTGTTAACAAACGAGTAAGCCCTTGAAATTATTCCTGAGTTTGTGTCAACAAATCCAGCAAATCTATTGTTATTAACGCCAGTGCTTGTTATTTTAACATATGCATCATAAATATTTCCACTGTTTGAATAAACAAATCCAGCTGAAAAGTCTTTTGCAGACATTGTGCCTTGATGGATGCTAATAACATCATCTATTTCAAAAACGTTGTTAACATCGTGTTCTAAGTTTACATAGCTCATTGAGATTTCATTGGTGTTGTTAACGGCAAATCCCGCCACCTTAACAATAATTGTGTTTCCTAAATTTGCGTTATAAGCATAAATTGTTGTGTTTTTCTCAACTGCACAAGAAACAATTTTTCCTGCATTTGAATGAACAAAACCACCAATATTTGCAAGCGAGAATATTTGCAATTCACTAACACTATTTGTTATATAACCTGTTTGAGAGTTTTCCGCAACCATGCCACCAACAACAAGACCTGTTGCTGAGCTTGTTTCAATTGTTGAAGCATTTAAAGCAATTGTTCCTTCAACAACACAATTGGTTATAATTCCATTATTGATTGTTGCAATTCCACCAAATTTCACACTTGTGTATGCAACTGCTTTATTGTTACAAATGTCAGTGTAAATAACACCGTTTTTCGCCACATGACCAAGTGTCCACTCGTGTGCTTCATCTTGGATTGATGTGTATTTTACTTTAACATTTTTAACAATCATGTTAGGGTAAATTTGTTTAAATAAACCAGCATTTAGTTCAACATCGTTGAATTTTGCAAAACTTCTAATCTCAATAGTGTGTCCGTTTCCATCAAATTCAACGATATCAGCATCAATTGGTGTGTAGTTTGTTAAAGAATTATCATTGTTGTCATCAACAAAAACTAAATCTTTGCTCAAGATATACCTTCCACCTGATGTCATTGATTTAAACTTTTCAGCCGAATCAATAACGGTTGGCTCATACCATTTGGTTGCTTCAATGAAATTTAAATAATAGTTTTTATCAATAATATAACTATCTTGAGCCGATGTCTTTTCAGTGTATGGTTCAATATGCCATTTTTTATCAGTAGATAAATAATACATTCTTAAAGCCACTGCTAAATATTTTGGATTATAATCCTCATTTTCAACTTTTAAACCATTTCCAACAAGAGAAATGTTTTCTGGTTCAACTTCTTGATATAAATGATTGTTCGGACTTTCTTGTTTAATATTGTTATTTAATTTTAAATAAGGATGATCATCTGCTTGAGTATTCAAAGCTCTTAAAACGTTTTGAATTTCATCTAATGTGGTTGACGTATTAACATAACTTTCATCCCAAACATATTCTGTATCCCAGAAATGCTCTCCCGAGCTTGTTGTGTCGAAATAACTTATATCATTTTCATCGAAATAGAATTGCAAATCAATTTTTCTATCAAAATAACCATAAATTTCTTTTGTTGTTGCATTATCAATTGAACTGTTAACACTAACACTGTGAATTACAAAACTTACAATTTCAAACGTTATTGAACATTCTGCAACATCATAGTCACCATTGTCCATAACAGAATAAACTTTTAAAGTTAGTTTTATTTTTTTACCAACATCTTCCGGATCAATTGTTTTATTTA
>JAZONT010000033.1:0-7383 GCA_045654665.1 Candidatus Onthoplasma sp. | reverse complement strand
AAATAAAACAATTTTTGCTTTTATTCATAAATATAGCTTGTTATGAACACAAAAAAACCACTGAAAGTGGTTTTATATTAATTCAACAATTATACTATTTGAAACATAAAAATATTCTTCAGAAATTCTTAAAAAACCATTGTTTATTTCAATCATTTTTAGTTCTTGAAGTTTTTTAATTTCTTTTGCTTTAGTTTTTAAAATATCTTCTTTGAATTCTTCTTTAAATTTTTCTAAATCAAGACCTTTAGCTGTTCTTAAAGATAACATAATTCTTTCAGTTCGTCTATCCTGTTTTGAAATATATTCTTTGCTATAAACAGCTGATTTGTTATCTCGCATTGCATCAAGATAAGTGTCTAGCCTTTTGGTGTTGAAATACCTATATCCATCCACATAGCTATGAGCAGAAACACCTAATCCTAAATAGTTTGTTCCATCCCAATATTTTTTGTTGTGTTCACATTCAAAACATGGTTTTGCATAGTTTGAAATTTCATAACACTTAAAGCCTTCTTTTTTGAGGATTTCGTTAATTTTGCTGTGAATTTTAACAATTGTTTTTTCTTTAACAGGTTTGATTTTTCCTTTTCTAACTTTGTTATACAATAATGTGTGTTTTTCAAGTTGCAAAGAATATAATGAAATATGTTTAACATTGTGGTCAAGCAAAAATTCAATTGTTTTAACAATTGATTTTGGAGTTTGTTTTGGAAGCCCAATCATAACATCGCCATTGACGTTTGAAAATTCACTTTCCCATAGAATTTTAAAAGTGTCTTTAATGTTTGAAACACTTTGGATTCTTCCATGTTTTTTCAAAAGTTTAGAATCCAAACATTGAACACCAACACTAATTCTGTTCACTCCACTTTCAACATATTCAAAGAATTTTTCTCTCGAAAAACTGCTTGGATTAACTTCTATTGTAAACTCTGTTTTATCTTCAAAATGAAAACTTGAAAATATTTTTCTAGACAAACTTGCAATAAACCCCTCATAAACGATGCTTGGCGTTCCACCGCCAATAAAAATGGTGTTAAACGTTCTATCTTCAAATTTTCGTTTTAATTGATCGATTTCGCTAAAAAGAGCATCTAAATAAAGTTGCTGAGCTTTCCTGTTCATTGAAAAAGAAACAAAATCGCAGTAATCGCATTTTTTATTGCAGAATGGAATGTGAACATATAGCCCCATTGGCTTTTGATTTTCTTGCATAAATACCCCTAATTATTAATTTATTATACACTAAAAAAACTAAAATTCCTAACATTTTACCAAATTTTTTATATTTTGATTAATCTAAAATAACAATTAAAGAGTTAATTTTTATTTTTATATAAAAAATCCCTAGGTGTAGGGATTTTAATCATCAAGTTTTAAAATTGTAACAAACGCTTCACTTGGAAGTTCAACACTTCCTAATTTTCTCATGCGTTTTTTGCCTTCTTTTTGTTTTTCAAGAAGTTTACGTTTTCTTGTTACATCGCCACCATAACATTTCGCCAAAACGTCTTTTCTCATTGCTGAAATTGTTTCTCTCGCAATAACTTTTCCACCAATAACAGCTTGAATTGGAATTTCAAACAAGTGGCGCGGAATAACTGTTTTTAATCTTTCACAAAGAGCTCGACCTCGCGGATATGCTTTATCCTTATGAACAATGATTGAAAGCGCATCACAAATATCACCATTAAGCAATATATCAAGTTTAACAAGGTCACTTTCTTGATAGCCACTTAGTTCATAGTCCATGCTTGCATAACCTTTGCTTATTGACTTAATTTTATCAAAAAAATCATAAACAATTTCGTTGAGTGGCATTGTGTAAATAAGTTTTGTTCGGTTTGCATCAATATATTGCATATCGTGATAAACTCCACGCCTATCAGCACACAAATCCATTATTCCACCAAGATAATCTTTTGGTGTTATAATTTCCATTTTAACGATTGGTTCTTGCATTTTTTCAATGTTGTTCACTGCTGGCATTTCTGTTGGATTTGTAACATCATATTCTTTACCCTTTTTATCCCAAATCTTATATTCAACACTTGGCGCAGTTGTGATGATATCTAGACCAAATTCACGTTCTAACCTTTCTGTTATTATTTCCATATGAAGCAACCCTAAGAAACCACATCTAAAACCATGACCAAGAGCCAAAGATGTTTCTTTTTGGAAATTTATGCTGGCATCATTCAATTTTAGTTTTTCAAGCGCATCATTAAGTTCTTGATATTTATCTCCATCAAGTGGGAAAATTCCACAGAACACAACACTTGTTGCTTCTTTATAGCCATCTAATGCTTTTTCAATTGGATTATTTTTAAGAGTGATTGTATCTCCAACTTTAGTGTCTCTAACCGTTTTGATTGACGCAGCAATGTATCCAACATCACCAGCACTTAAAACATCAACCGCCACCGCTTGTGGTTTATAAATTCCAACCTCAGTAACAACAAATGATTTATTGGTTTGCATGAATAGAATTTCATCGCCAACTTTGACTGAGCCATCCATAATTCTAACCATACTAACAGCACCTTTGTAACTATCATAGTAGCTATCGAAAATGAGTGCTTTAAGCGGTTTGTTTTCATCACCCTTAGGCGCGGGAACGTGTTTCACAACCGCATCTAAAACACTTTGAATGTTAAGACCTGTTTTTGCACTAATTTCACACGCTTCATCACAAGGAATTCCAATTATATCTTCAATTTCTTTCTTTGTTCCAACAACGTCCGCACTTGGCAAATCAATTTTATTTAAAACAGGTAAAATTTCTAAATTTGCATCAATTGCAAGGTAAACATTTGCAAGCGTGTGCGCTTGAACACCTTGAGAAGCATCCACTACTAAAATAGCACCTTCACAAGCAGCAAGTGAACGGCTTACTTCATATGAAAAATCCACATGACCAGGAGTGTCAATAAGGTTTAAGGTATATTCTTCACCATTATAGTTATATTTCATTGTTGCAGGTGTTAGTTTGATGGTTATTCCGCGTTCGCGTTCAATATCCATACTATCTAAGAGTTGCTCTTCCATATCACGCTTTGCAACAGTGTTAGTGAATTCCATTAATCTATCTGCTAGTGTACTTTTGCCATGGTCAATGTGAGCCACTATGCAAAAGTTTCTAATTTTATCTTGTCTGTTCATGAAATTTAGTATAACAAAATAAAGTGATTTTGTCAAAAGAAAAAAGGAACTTAAACTGTTGTTCCTTCTTCTAAATAAAAACCAATTTGTTTTTTATTTCTAGATTTAATGATTGATGATTTATTTTCACTGTCTATTCTAAACTTAGAGTTTTCTTTTAGATATCGGCTATATTCTTCTTTATAATCTTTTCCACAACGAAGCAATAAATCTTCTTCTAATTTTTCAACTGACTTACGCAACATCAATGAGATTGAGTTATATTCTTTTTCTGAGAAATTTCTTATAAATTCCACCATTGATGAATGCATAGTTTCATAATATCTTGCTTGGTAGGGATTGTTTTCAATTCCTGCGTTGTTATAAACCTTTTCATTTATTTCATTTATAAAATTTAAACCCTCAATAAGTTTCATGTCCACCTCTAAATATATTATATCATCAAAATCCTCTTTGTCAACGACTTTTTAAAATTCTTTAAAAAAGATTGTGTACAAGCAAAATTCGACATCTTTCAACATATATTCACCTAAAGGGGTAAACTATGGTTTTTGAAACAATTGGTCAATTTTTAAGTAAGCTTATGTTTTTTCATGGATATGTTAATGAATATAATGGATTTTTAAACCCACTTAGTAAGGATGAAGAAGAAAAACTTGTGGAGCAAATGCATTTAGGCAATGAAAAAGCAAGAGAAAAACTTATTAATCACAATATGCGTCTTGTTGCTCATGTTTGCAAAAAATATAATGGTTCCGCTGAGGCTGACGACCTTCTTTCTGTTGGTTCTCTAGGCTTAATTAAAGGCATTGACAGTTACAAACCAGACAAAGGAAGTCAGCTTTCCACTTATGTTTCTAGGTGCATAGAAAATGAGATTTTAATGTTGCTTAGGGCCAATAAAAAGCATAAAGTTTGCATAAGCATTGAGGAAACAATTGGTGTGGATAAAGATGGTCAAGAAATGAGTTTGTTTGATATTATTCCTCAAAGCCAAGAAGAAGACCCTGATTTCATTGTTGAAAAAAAAGTATTAATTGAAGAAATATTATCTATTATGAAAAAAAATTTAAATGAAAGAGAATTTCAAATCATTTGTTTGAGATATGGCCTTCTTGACCATATAGAACGAACTCAGCAAGAAGTTGCTAATAAATTAAAAATAAGCAGAAGTTATATTTCAAGAATTGAAACAAAAGCACTTGAATTAATAAGAGAAAAATTAAAAAACAACACTATATAATTTTTTTCTCTTTGATTAAAATTTAGTTTGTTGTTAGCCACAAAAAAAGAGCTTATTGCTCTTTTTTCATTTTAAACTAATGTAAATTTATAATAATTTCCATCACTTGACTTTAAGTAATTTTCAGTTAAATAATTAGACACTCCAGCATCCACAATTGATTTTAAAACCTTAATACTTTCCGCATAAGTTATTAAATAACCAGGATTGTGTAAATCCACTATTTTTGAGTAAATAGAAGCATTTTCAATTGTAACATTTTTTAAATTAACACAACCATTAAACACGTGTGTTCCAAACGTTGTTATGCTAGATGGAATAATAACATTATTTAATTTTGAACAATCACTAAACGCATAGTCATTAATTGTTTTTAATTTTGTTGTCACATTCTCAATTATTTCTATGTTTTCACATTTTTCAAATGCTCTTGCTTCAATTGTTACTAAATTGTCAGGTAATCTTAACTTTGTTAATTTTTTACAATTATAAAAAGCACTTATGTTAATCGCTGTCACTGCATTTGGCATGTTGATCTCATTTAGATTTTGGCAATTATAAAACGCATATGAATCTATTTTTGAAATTGAACTTGACATAGAAACATTTTCTAAAGATGAGCAATTATAAAATGTGTAGCTAGGTATTAACTTAATTCCTATTTCTTCGTCAATTATAACTTCTTTCAAACCAGAACATCCATTAAAGATATATGTTGACCACGATGTTATGCTTGCTGGAATCGTTATCTTAGATAAAGAAGTGCACGCTGTGAACAAACTGCTAGATAATGTTGTTAGACTATTTGGCAGTGTTATGTTTTTCAGCTTTGTGCAATAAGCAAAACATTGTGAACCTAAAGTTATTACGTTGTCACTTAGATCTACACTTTCCAACCTTGAACACCCATAAAAAGCAGCATCTGAAATATTTATTACACTATTAGGTATTGTTATGTTTGTTAAATTTACACAATTTCTAAATGAATTGCTATTAATCTGAGTTATATTTGATGGCAATGTAATGTTTTGCAAATTTGAACAAGAATAAAATGCATATGCACCAATAATTTGAACACTATCTGGGATGCTTATATTGAATAACTTTGTGCAATTATAAAATGCATAGTCGCTTATAATTTCCAAACCTTCAGGAAGCTCAACTGTTTCAAGTGCCGTGCATCCATAGAAATTTTGATAACCAATAATTGTAACACTATTTGGTATTGATATTTGTTTTAAACTGGTACAATTGGCAAAAGCCATTCCGCCAATATTTGTTAATCTTGCATTATCAGCAAAATTTATTGACTGCAAATTCTTACAATTATTAAAAGCATAATAACCAATTCCAATAATACTTTTTGATATGTCAATACTGCTTAAAGCTAAACAATTATCAAAAGTGAAGTTTCCAATGTTTGTTACACCATTTGGTATAACAACAGAACTAAGTTTACTGCAGTTTTGAAAAACAGCATTCTCAATGAGTGTTACACTTTCAGGAATTGAAACACTTTGCAAGTTTGTGAAATTATAAAATGCGTATTCCCCTAAAGTTGTTATTGTTGCAGGAAGATAAATGTTAGATATTGTTGAGTTAACATTTCCAGACGCACTGCCATATATTTTTGTTATATAACCATCGTGTATTCCATTTGTGTACTTGCTAGGAAGTGCAACTGGTTTCGAACTTGAAATCCTTCTTAAATCAACGTGCCATGAGTTAGAGCTCTCGTCCCAAGTCAAACCTGCTAATGAAGGTGAAACTGTGCTTATTTTAGTGTAGACAGTTGTGTCTTCGTAAATTCTCTTAGACAAATCTGCGGGTTTTGTGAATTTATTATCTATAAATAAGCCGGTGGTGTTATATTCCGTGTATCCTTGCCTATTTATACTCGTGTAATATCTTTGCAGATTGTTGGTGTCTTTAACCTCATATTCAGTTGGAACTCCATCAACATAAACTGTTAAAACAACCAATTTAGAAACGGCACCCACGAGTTCAAAATCTATTTCACCACGAACATTTTCAACCATATAAGTTACACTATCTCTTGTTGTTGAAATAGGATGCAACATCGAACCATTTGCCATTATTTGAATATCATCAACAACATATCCTGGGTTTATATTTAGAGTAAACATAAAGTCTCCTCCCCAATATATTGTTGAATTATCATCTTCAATATCAATTGTGTATGCATCATTTATTGGTATATTCATTGAAAATTTTTTCAACTGATAAGCAGCATATAACTTTGTGTTTTTATCAATTTTTTCGGTGTAAATAAATTCAATGGTAAAGTTAGAGTCTTTATACCAACCAACAAAATCATATCCTTCAATTTCTGCTGGTTGAATTGCGTATAACCTAGAACCCTTTTCAACCCTAACTTCAACTTGTTGCATGGAAGCAACATTTGTTGTTATAACTAAATCGAACGGTCTGTTATATCTAAAAATTAAAGTTGGAATTGTGATTGCAAAAACAACAAGAAGCACTCCTAAAAGCAAAAAAATAACTTTTTTTAATTTTTTACTATTTGAACTTCTTATGTTTGCATTTTTAAGTTGTTGGAGAAATTCACCGTTTATAGATTCTCCCCATTCCCCTTTTCTTGACAAAATTACCCCTAATTTTAATCTTAATAATATTATATCACATTCAAATCTTAAATACAAACAATATATGTATATTTTTATTTTAATTATGCAACCTGAAATGGCATAACTAAATCTATGATAAAAACAATAAGTAAAAACAATTTAACTATCCCTCATTTAATGCGGTTATATGCTTAAAAATATAGATTAAGCAACTGCTCAAACGATTACAAAGGGTTACATCTCACGGCTTTACCAATTATTTAAAATATAAAATCCTTATTAAAAAAAGGAAAAGGAGCAATGAGGGAAAAACATTCGGTTGTCCCTCATACGATGTGGCGATGCGCCTAACAATGAAATTTGAGC
>JAZONT010000032.1:0-5802 GCA_045654665.1 Candidatus Onthoplasma sp. | reverse complement strand
TGTTCCGCTATGAACAAGTTTTTCAATTGCTTTGGCACAATTTAGGTTAGATAAGTGGCCGTTTGGTCCATTTATTCTTTTTTTAAGGAAAGGTGGATAATTAGGGTAACTCATTAGCATTTGAGGGTCATAGTTTGCTTCCAAATACACCAACGCACTTGATTTTATTATTTCAAAAGTTTCATCACTAAAAGATCCAAGGTCTGTGCATATGCTCATGATTGCATCTTCTTCGTTAACTCTATATCCAACGCAATATTTGCTATCGTGTGGAAGATGAAATGGAGTGATATGTAAGTTTCCAATATCAAAATCACTATCAAAGAAATTAAAGAGTTTGGGGTTGACGTGGATTTGGTTTCTAACAATTTCAGATAGGTACATATGTGCATAAATTTTTGTGTTATAAGTTTTGGCGAATTGTTGAATTCCTTTAATGTGGTCGCTATGCTCATGTGTGATAAGGATTGCATCAATTGTTTGTGGGTCAACTTTAATTTCGTTTAAAGCATTGAAAACATATGAAAAAGGTTTTCCACAATCTATTAGAATTTTTGTGGATTCTGTTTCAATATAAGTGCAATTTCCACTGCTTCCGCTTGCCAAATTACAAATTCGCATATGTGCATATTAACAAATTTCTTCATTTTTTGCAATAAAAATCGCGCAAATTCTCATTAGGAAAATATTGACAATAAAATTAAATTTTGTTAAAATTATAAACAATGGAGGTGAGTGACATGGATATCCTACGTGTTGCTTGCTAATTTATTGAAGATTAACATAAATTGGCAAGATAAGTGAAAATTAAATAAGTTGTTAAAAGGAGATGATTAAAATGGGCAAATTATTTTTGCTTTGTGGAAAACCCGGCTCTGGCAAAACAACATTAGCAAAGTCCTTAAAAGATAAATTTGGACTTACTCATTTTTCTGCTGATGATTTTATGTTAAAATTATTTGGTGAAATTGAAGATAGAGAATTATTTGATAAAAAATTGAACGCAACTAAAGACCTTATATATCAAATTTGCGATGATGTTTTAGTGAAAAATAATGTTGTTTTAGATTTCGGGTTTTGGACAAAGAGAGAAAGAGAAGAAGTTAAAAATAGATTTAAAAATTATGATGTGATTGTTGTTTATTTAAAACTTGATGATGAAAAAATATTTAATCAAATTGAAAACAGAAATTCCAATTTGAAAGATAATGAATATTTTATGGATTTAAACACTTTTAAAATTCTTAGTTCAAAATTTGAAGAACCAACAAATGATGAATATGTTATTTGTGAAAATATAATTCAATTTGTTGAAGAATTTAAACAATTTTTGGAATAAATAATAATCCTTTAAAAGGAGAAATGTATGTCTTATAAAAATATTGAAATGAAAAAAGAAAAAGCGTATTTGGTGTGCCCATATGTGACTATGGAAGATAGTGAATATCGTGCAAAGGAATTAGAGCAACTTGCTGAGAGTGCGCTATTAGAAATTGTTAAGATTAATGTGTTTCAACCAAAAGAAATTAATGCTAGAACTTATATGGGAATTGGTAAGGTTGAACAAATTCGTGATGAGGTGGAGCAACTTCAGGCTGATGTTGTGATTTTTGATTGTCCTTTGACCGGATCTCAACTAAGAAACCTTGGTGAAATTGTTGGCGTTAAAACCATTGATAGAACAATGCTTATTCTTGATATCTTCGCCGGAAGGGCAAAAAGTGGGGAAGGAAAACTTCAAGTTGAACTTGCTCAACTTAAATACACTTTGCCAAGACTTGCAACACTTAATTTAAACAACGAAAAGTCTGCTCGTGGTGTTGGAACAAAAGGTCCAGGGGAAACAAAACTTGAACTTGATAGAAGAAAAATTCAAGAAGATATTATCAGGCTTGAAAAAGAAATTAGAGAAATTAACAAACACCGCCAAACAACAAGAAAACAAAGATTATCTCGTATGAATTCAGTGGCTTTGGTGGGTTACACAAATGCTGGAAAATCAACCCTTATGAACACAATTGCAAAAGCGGAAACTTATGCGGATGATAGGTTGTTTGCAACACTTGATGTTTTAACCAAAAAGGTTTGGGATGATGGTGTTGAATATGTGGTGGTTGACACTGTTGGATTTGTTTCTAATCTTCCGCATGAACTTATGTATGCTTTCAGTGCCACTTTGGAAGAAACTTTGGACGCAAATGTATTACTCTTGGTGGTTGATGCAAACGATAAGCATAAGTACGAACAAATTGAAGTTGTTCAAAGAGAATTCGACCGACTAGGTGTTGACCCTAACCGTGTTATTTTGGTTTATAATAAAGTTGACAAATTAACAGATGAAGATATTAAAGAACTTGTAACTTATCCTTATGACACTTGCTATATTTCAGCAAAAAAGGGACAAAACATTGTTCAACTTAAACAGATGATAAAACAAAAAATTGAACAATTTCCAATTTATAGATAATTTTTGTTGACAACAAAATTATAAGATTTATACTAAATATGATTTCAAAAAGGAGAGAAAAAATGAAAACTGATTTTGAGATAGAAAGTTATGATGAATTTGCGGATATAATGAGTGATGTTAATATTGTTGTAATGTTCTGTGGTGAACAACCAAATGTTATAACAAAACAAGAAGCAGTCAATAAAAAATTTGATACAAATTTGGAAATTTCAAACAAAGAAATATGTTACAAATTAATTTTATGTATTATGAAAAAATTAAATAAACAAACTTTATCAATGGAAGATTTAGAACAATTGCACAAACATGAATTCTATGAGGAATATTTTCAAACAAATATTAAGAATCAAGAAATATAAGATAAAATATAAAAAACGGCTACGAATTGTAGTCGTTTTTTAGTACAATATGTTGTTATAACTCATAACCATTTAGTTCAAGAAGTGCTTGTGCGGTTTCAACGCTGTCAACACCTGTTTTGTTTTTGATTGGTGCAAATTCTTTTTCTCTAACAACTTCAAAAGGTAAGCAGTTATCTGCAAGTTCAATCATGTCAACACAGAGCATTTCAAACTTGTGTGCATTTGGTTGTTCTGGTTTAATTAGATTTCCATTATCGTCCACATATTCAACCTTTTTTGTAACAACGTGAATTGGAAGCTTTTTATCTTTAATCCTATAAAGCAAGTCAACTCTAAACAAGTGGTTTAAGATTGAGCCGAAGTTATACAATCTTTCACCATTGTTATCAGTTGCATGAGCCATTTCTTCAGTTAAATCGATATATTCAATAATTGAAGGGTGACCATTTTTGTTGCACATTACGCCAACTTTTTCGTATGGGTCGACTTTTCTAATAACCTTTGTTCCAATTTGATAGTTTCCATTTATTGTTGCACCAATAAGAAGTGGGTCCGCCACCTTTTGAAGAACATTGTCAACGGCAAACACGTTTAAATACTCAAGGTTAAATTTTTCAAGTTGCTTACGTGCTTCTTCGTTGTTGAGAAGTGAGTTAAACCAACCGCCGTTTCCATTTGGGCTGGTTGCTATTCTATTTTTGCTTTCAAGTAAAACTTTACCATAAATATCACAGCAGGGAGCCATGTCTTGAACGAAGAATTTAACATATTCTGGGTTGTAACCAAAAAAATTATGTTCTTTGATGAAGTTTATGGTTGTTTCGTTATTTTTTTCGCTTGTCATGATGAAGAAAGGAATAGGTTTTCCACAAAGTTTCACAACATCAAGAAGATTTTCAAAAATTCTTTGGAAAATGTAAACATCTTTTGTTTTTCCAATGTTATACATTCCTTTAGGGTTGTCTGAACCCAATCTTGTTCCCATGCCACCAGCAAGGAGTAGAGCACCAACTTTTTGATCTTTAAGTGCAATAATTCCCAATTGTTCAAACTTTGACTTGTTTAAGTTAATTTCATTGATTGTCATTGCCTTGAGTGGTGTTACATCTATTTGGGAGTGTGATTTTTCTTTATTTAACTCATTAAGGTATGAAAAATCAAGACTATCAATTTGATTGTATAATTCTTGTTTTTCACTATCAGTTAAATCGTTCTCGAATTGCAATAAATGTTTTTGATTGTATTTTTCTAATTTTTCTAAAGTGTTCATGTAATTATATTATAATGTTTGAAAGAAATAATCAAACGATTTAATAATTTTGTTATAATTTTATTGTTTTGCTACTTGACAAAATTCATATCTTGACTTAAAATGAAAGCATTAGGAGTGAGTATGACTCGGTTGTTGGAAAAATTATTAAATAGATTGTCAAAAATAGGTGCTGTTGGTATTGAAAATACAGATGATAATTTAAGAGATAATGAAGATTATGTTAGAAAAGTTATAAAAAAGAAAGGTGCTCAAAAATTTGAATACGCTTCTAACTATTTAAGAAGCGATGCTGGTTTTATTTTAAGTTTAGTTGAAGAATATCCAGATGTTTTGGAATTTTGTAAAAATGATATTTATGATAGATATGTAAAAGATTGTTTCCTAGTTGAAGAAGAATTGATGGATAAACTTGTTTTTGTTGATTTGTGTTATCAAAAAAATAACGACACTGTTTTATATTTTTCAGAAGATATTGCTCAACAATATCTTAAGATGGTTCAAAATGGAGAGGTTGTTAGAGGAATTTATCAAGGGAAGGAATATGAACATCAACTTATATCAAAAGAAGATGATTTATATTATTACTCAATTTATCAAGCTAATTTTTAAAAGTTTGGAATAATTTAAATAATTTTGCAATATATTAAAGTTTACGGAAAAATGAAAATTTCCGTAACTTTTTTTATTTTTCTGCGTAATATGTACTATACAAAAGAATTATTAGGCGCCATTAATACTTTTGTTATTACATATTTTAGGAGGAACTATGTTCAATAAATTCTTTGGAGGAAACGACTGTGGCTGTGGCATGAACACAGGTTGTGGCGACTGCACTTGGATTATTATCTTAATTTTAATCTTGTGTAATTGCGGTTGCAAAGTTGATCCATGCTTACTTATCATAATCTTATTACTTTTATGTGGATGCGGTGGCGGACACGATAAAAGAGATGGATGTTGCTAATCTTAAATAAAAGAAAACAATTTTCTAAAGAAAATATGTTTTATTGTAAGATGAGATAAAAAATAATAATAAAAGTGGTTTAATGAAAAAGTCCTGTTATTGCAGGGCTTTTTTATTTGTACACTTTAAGTGAAATGATTTTTTGTAGTCTTATGATAATATTATCATAAAATTTTTTTATGGCTTTTACTTGAAATTTGATGTTTAGGATTGTGAAAATTGGACAAAATTGTTAAAAATTATGCTAAAAATCTATTGACATAACTAGTTTATTGTGTTAAAATTGGTCAGTATGAATAAATGTCGCTAGGTGTAAATTGAATTTTTATACTTATAGTATAACCGAATGCGATCGTACAACTTAATAAGGAGTTAATGAATGGTTTCAAACACACTCAACATCAAAAAATTGAAAAGAGGCAAGGCTGAAAGATATAGCTTTGCCAAAACAGAAGTTCCTTTTACAATGCCAGACTTGTTAAGCGTTCAAAAGGATTCTTACAAAAAATTCTTAGAAGAAGATATTGGGGAGATTTTGAATGAATTTAATCCAATTATAGACTACTCAAACAAAGCTGAGTTGTCTTTTTTGGGTTATTCAATTGACAAAACACCTAAATATTCTTGGTCAGAATGCAAAGTGAAACAAACTAGTTACACTGTTCCACTTAAAGTAAATGTTCGTTTGCTTGTTAAGGAAACTGGTCAAATCATGGACCAAGAAGTTTTCTTA
>JAZONT010000031.1:0-11222 GCA_045654665.1 Candidatus Onthoplasma sp. | reverse complement strand
TTTGCTGGTGAATTTGATGGCGAAGCTTCAAGTGAATGGTTATATAATTCAAATTCAACAACATTAACAGCAAAATATGTTTATGGATTAGATTTATATTATGAAGATGGTGACACAAGTGATGGAATCTATTCTTCAATTGATGCTAACTGGTTCGGAAATGCTACCAATTTGCCTATTTCATCAATAGTTCCACCAAGCGTTGAAAACAAAACATTTAGTGGCTGGATAATTAATGTTAACACTGCTAAAAACATTTATGGATATTCAGTGGATGATAGTGTTGCAAACAAAATAACAATTTCATCAAATGGTTTATTTAATATTTCATTTGACTTCAGTGAAGAAGTCGGCGATGGCTATTATATAGTTACTAACATTCAAGGAACGGGAATTTTCACTCAAAATGTGAAAAACCCAATTGTAACCGCAAGATTCTTAAATGATTCTTATGGTTTCACAATTGATAATTCATCTGCATCAATTTATTGGTCAACTTTGAATATTGCTGATGATGAAAAACAACAATTATATGGTGCTGAATCTAATATTGACACAAATCCTGATCACTTTAAAGTAAGTTTCTCATTGGTTAATAATGAAAGTTGTGCTTATCAATTCCAAAGAACGGATAATAAAGCATTTATTAATGCGGATGGAATGCAAGAGAATGTAACAAGTGTTAACAGTTATAATGGAACGAATTATTATTATGTTTATAACTATGGTCACTACATTAATAGTTGGGAAATTAAATGTAATAATAAATTTATTAATTATGATGGATCCAACTGGAGTGTTCAAGATGAAAATTGCCAAATTTCAATTGAAAAATTGGGTGGTAAAACCTTAAAAGATCTTGCAGCTTTCTTAGAAGTTTACTCATCAACATTAGTTGGTGGTTGCAATGTTGTTTTAACACCTGTTTGGGAAAAAGCAAAAGTTGAAGTTTACTATAATGGCAGTGAAATTGTTGAAGGAAATTTTGCAACGGATATAACATTAACAGCACCACCAAATGATGATGTTGGAAAAACATTCTTCTGTTATGCTCAAAGTGATAACTATCTTGCAAATTCGGGTGTTTGGAACTACACAAACTTAGAATATATTTGGTCAAGTGGAAACACTTATCAAGTAGATGTAACTCCTGTTTATTTAGATGATGCAATCAAAGTTAATTTAAATGTTGATAATTCAATTCATGGAAACACTTATGAGATTCAGGGTGTTATATATAGTTACGCAACAACAAATTATCAAATAGATGAACTTGATTACAAAACTTTAAAAGGTGCTGTAACTGTTCAAGACGCAAAAACTTATCCTTTAATTGAAAATTATGCTAAAGAAGTTTTGGAAACTTATATTGAAGAATATAACACAGATTTAAATCCAGAAAATAATTCGTTTGAAATATTTAATAAGGTTTACTATTCAAATGGATCTGTTTCAGGAAAAATTTTAACAGCAACAAATCCAAAACTTCACATTTATTTAGTTAACGGACAAACTGTTTCAGATTTGCCAATGTTTAAACATTCTCACGCTCAAATTATTGGTTGGGAAGAACAAGGAACAGAAAATGCATATAAATGGTATGCAACTCAGAATTACGATCAAAAATTTAAAGCTGAATTTAACAATAAAGAAGCTTCAAGTGAATGGTTATATAATTCAAATTCAACAACATTAACAGCAAAATATGTTTATGGATTGGATTTATATTATGAAGATAAGTATGCAAACACAACTTATTCAACAATAGATGCTAAATGGTTTGGTTTGGCAACACCATTTGACACATCTTCAATAAATTTAATTAAAGTTGAAGAAAATCTTCCAAATAATAAAACTTTCACAAGTTGGATGATTAATCTTGATAATTTAACAGAAGGAAATGGTTATGTTGGCTATAGTAAAAATGATGATTCAACAAATAAAAAGTTAACAATAACATTGCCCGATAAAAAAACTATTAAGTTCTCATACACAGCTAAGAGTGCTTATCACAACTATTATTATGGCATAACAGCAATTCAAGGAACTGGTGTTCTTGCTCAAAACAGTAACAAACCAATTTTGGTTGCGCAATTATCAAATCTTTATGATCTTGAAATAAACAATTCAACTTCATATTGGCAATCTAAAGGAATGGTTTCTTATAAAGATAGCAACAGATTGTATGGAGCTTTTGCTTCAGCTGGGGCTAACGATGATAGTCAAATAAAATCTGTTATCACGATAGCAAACAAAGCAGAATTTGCATATCCTTTCCAACACACAAACAATATGGCTTTCTATAAACAAACTGAAATGATGGGAAATGCAAATAATGTGAATAGTAGAATTAATGGTAATTACTATTATGTTTATAGTTATGGTGAGTATATTTCAGGTTGGCAAATTGAAAGTAATGGAATTTATTTCACTTATAACACAAATGGTGAGGGAAATCCTTGGTTGCATAGTGATAAAGCTTCAAAAAATGATATTGACGTATTAAATAATAATAATTTAACACTTCAAAACATTGCTGCATTATTGGACGACTTTATGGCTGCACAACTTGGAGATTGCAAGATAACCATAACTCCAATTTGGGCTGGGTCTAATGTGATTGTTAAAAATAATAGCACAATAGGAACAGTGAAATTCGGAAATGAAAGATATAGTTTAAATGTTGGTTCAACTGAAATAGGAAAATCTCGTTTTGCTTACACTTATGACATTGATCCAGAAGTTGAAGAAAAACGTTTAATTGCATTGAGTGGTGTTTGGAACTACGCTAGCATTCCTAGTGAGATGTACACTGATTATCCGGAAACTGAATATAAAAATGGAACAGGACCATACACTTTAAATGTTATTCCTGTTGATGTTGAAAATATATACAAAATCAATTTAACAAATGTTCAACACACCTCAATTTCTGGAAATGAAAAAACTTACGAGTTAGATGAGTGTGATTATAGCTTTAATAGATCAAGTGGTGGTTATAGTTCATATGTTTATAATTACAAAACTCAAGAAATAAAAGATTATATATATAAAGATTATAACAACGAAAACCTCATTGATGATTATATTATTAAATTAAATGACTATAAATCTGCATGGGAAACTGGTGTTGCTGGTGGGTTTGATATCTTTGAAAAGGTTTATTACTCAAATGGAACAGCTTCATCGGTGGAAAGAGATTACGACACGATGAAATCTTCAAATGAATCAAGTTTGCACATTTATTTGGCGAATAATCAAGAAATTGGAAACTTGCCAGTGTTTAAAAGGGATTTCCATACTCACATTTTCTGGGAAAATTTTGTTGATGCAAACACTGATGATGTTAATGATGAAACTCAACCAAACATTTATAAAACCTCATTGTTTGATGAAAATAAACACAATAAAGAATTATTGAAAGAAGATCAAATAACTTCTAAATATAATGTAATAGCAACAAATTGGAATATTAATCAGGGTTATGTTACTGATGCTAACACAAACAATCAAATTGTCAATTTCAAGGCTTACTATTATGTTAATGACAGAGTGTATTATGATGTTGACATTTCAACAATGCTTGAAGATGAAATATCAAGAAATGGCTATGTTAATGTTTTAATTAAGGACACTTATTATGAGAAAGATTCAACGCTTAATAATTATAGTGCAAACTTAGTTGTTATCGCTGAAGAAATGCAAGTTGGTGGCGGAATTAAAACATTGATGAATGTTTATAAAATCAATGATGGCTACACTTGGGAAGGAGGTGTTTATCATGCTCTTCCTGCTGTAACATCATTAATTGGAACACTTTATAATGATGAAGGAATTTTAAATTCAAGTTTACTATATAAGTTTAACGATTCACAACTAAGAAATGGCTCTGGCAATTATATGTTTAGATTATATGAAGGATGTTCTATAACATTAAATGTTGTGGATCAAAGCAAAGATGCTGTTGCTATGGAATCTGGCTATTTTGATGAAATGATTGGCTATAAATATAGTAAATCAATAACAGAAACAGCAAATCCATTGTTTAATTTGGATGCTACTGCAAACCATGATTACTCAATCAATGCTGATGAAGATGCAATAACTGAATGTGAATATACTGAGGGTTCTGTGATTGAGTTGGCTGTTCATTTCGAAAGAATTATTTATGACTTAACTTTCAAAATTGATGATGTGAATGCTGGAAAACTTAACCTTCAACATAATGCATTATCAAGCGGTTTGGTAAATCAATTTACATTGTCAAAATCTGCAGGAAATGGAATAGTAGTTGGTGGTTTATACAATCTTGAATATCACACCTTTGCTGGATATAAATTAAAAGAAAATGCATTCACATTAAACGCAACAACACTTCAAACGTATAATGATGGAACTCAAAACATTCAACAAGTTTACACTTTAACTGGTCGTTTCCAAAATCAAAATTATTTGGATGGAACTTGGTTGAGAGAAAGCTTCTATTCTAGCGAAGGAACATATGCTGTTGATTTAACAGATTTAGGAACTTTAAAAATTAACACGGACGCTATTGAATTTGTTTATGGTGTTTATGTTTATGATTCAACAAGACCGGTGGAAGAGCCATTTGTTGACACAATTGAAAACATTTCAATAATTAAGTTAGGCCCTTCAGGTTTGAATAAAACAACCGAAATAGGAACGCTTTTAACAAATGAAGATTTAGGTTTCTATTATTATAAAGCAACTAATGAAAAAGCTTATGCCTTGTTGAACAGTAGATTGTATTTACCTTATGACATGACAAGCAAACGTGATAATGATTTCACAGAATATAGTTTCTTATTAAAAGATTATCCAACTAAACAATCAACTTTAACAAGTGCTTACTTATCAAAGATGGTTAAAAATTATGATAATGGTGTGATTATTCCAGTTGAAAATAGAAATATTTATGGAATGATTGAAGTTCGTGAAATTTATGAAATTGAAATTTTTGTTAAACAACAAGAAAAAGACACAAACAATTCAATAAGAACTGTAACAATCAGTAACGGCGGAAATAATGCTAAACAAATTTCAATAGCGGGAGACGCAACATTGGATGCAAATAATTACTATTATTTAGATGGTGAAAAAGTTTCAGTTGTGACTTACACTTACAATGGATTAACTAACAATCTAACATCAACTTATGATAGTAACAAATATAAAGATGTTAAATTCAATGTGAATGATTCGGCTGTTGACTTAACAACAAATTCATTTGTTTCAACAAATTTAAATGAAGATGGTAAAATTAAAGTTACAGCTAAGTTTATTCCTGAAACTTTATCAGTTGAATATATTTATAGGAAAAATGGTGAATCAATTTCACAAAATCAAGCGTTGTCATATATCACAGAAGATAAAACAAATATGTTAACAAATTACATATTAAATGAAAATGTGTCATATTCTATAACTGTTGTTGATGATGATTACAATGCTCAAATTTCTATTAATAATAATATTGTTGGAATAACAAATTCAACTGTAAGAACAATTTCAACTAACCACATAATCACAGATGCTGATTTTGCATATAACAAAGTTCAAATTGCTATTGATATTAAAGAAAAAGATGCAACAAAAATAACCATATTATATCAATTATATGATGTTAATGAAAGATTTGAAGATGATGAATATGGAACATTCTCAACATTTGGTGCAGTTCAAGATTTAGCCGATGTTAAAGAGGCTGAAGTTTCTGTGGTTGAAGGAAGAAGTGTTTACGTGAAATTAAATTTGGCTAACGGATATGAATACTATGGTATTAAAGAAGGAAGTCAAACAACAAAACAAGTCGATCCTGATGAAGATGGCAAGATTTTATTAGTTTCAAATTTCAATAAAAACAATAATCAAGATAGTTATATAATCATGTTGAAGAAATCTAGAATCACAGCAACACTCAACACTAATGATATTGATTCTGCAAATTTTAAGGCTTATATTACTGATGGAGTTGTTGAAAACAGAACAACAATAAACAATTTATATGTTGGAAAAACCATAGAGTGTTATGTTATTGATGAAGCTAATAACGAAAGATTAGATTATTTCTACTATGTGTATAACGACGGAACTAACGATGTGGAAGAAAAAATTGTTCCGGATGCTAGCGGTAAGTTTAGTTTAAAAATAACAGCTGATTTGTTAGAGCAAATTAACGGAACAATAATTAATCTTGGTGTTAAAACAATAAATCAATATAGCTTAAATGTTATAATTAATGGTGTGAAAAATCCTATTAAAGACTTTTCTGATATTTATATTGCTGAAAATGGGCTAACATTGAAATATGAAAATGATGATAACTATATTTTAGGAACATATTGTGATAATGGAACTATTGTTAAGTTAACTTTAATTCCTGAAGTTGTTGGAAAATATGATATCGAATTTAACGGCTCAAAAGTAAGCATGTTGGAAAATATTGAAGTTGAATTAACTGAAAATAGGAATTTAGTGATAACAATTTCTCCAAAACAATATTCTGTTAATGTTTCTGAAAATGTTTATTCAACATTAAATCAAATTCAAAACAGCAATCCTTCTGCTGTTGCTAAACAAGATCAAGTTAATGGATTAATGTCTTCTGGTCAGAATTATAAAGACAGTGCAATGCTTGAATTTGTTCGTGTTGCAACTAAAGCGGATGGTTCGCTAGATAGGGAATTAACTGCAATCTATGTCACAGATAATGATAGTGAAGAAACAATTGTTATAACATTTAAAGGCACAAATTACACAGCTAGCGTTAATGGCAGTGCTGTTGATTTGGCAGATTATGGATATTCAATTGAATTAACAGCAAACAACAAAGTTCAATTGAGATATACTACTTACAACAATATATCTTTAAGATTGGATTACACTCCATATAAGATTATTAACGTCGATTAAAAAGAGAGATTTATCTCTCTTTTTTTTACAAACATATTTCGAAAAAATACTTTTTGTGTTTTTCTTTATAAAATTTAAATTTACATTTTAGATATAAAATCACTATAATAAATTTAAATTATCATTATTTTGATATTTGTGTTTACTATTTTGTTAATTAATGTTGACTTTTTTCATAATTTGATATAAAATAATATTATTTTAATGAGCAATTTAGTCCAAACTGCCAATATAAAAAGGAGTTAATTATGAGTAATTTCCAAAAAAATTTAAAGGTTTTAGCGGGGGAATACACACAAAAATATATAGCAGAAAAAACAGGGTTTTCTCAATCTAGCATTAATAACTATTTAACAAAATCGAGTGAGCCGTCAATTCAGTTTTTGATTGCGCTTAAAAATGCATTTGGAATTTGCATTGATGATTTTTTGTTTGCTGAAATTGAAACTGAAAAAGAACAGGACTACGATAGATTTATTGGAAATTATTTAGTTTATTATTACAATAATAATTCTTATAAAGGCGAAGTTCACACGAACATTGCTAACACGCTTAATTATGGGGTTATAAGTGTTGTTAAGGAAAGAGATTTGCACAGTAATGTTTTGGTTTATGGTGAGTTTATGAAAGATAAAACTGATGCAATCAAAATTTTAAAGCAAGTGAATTCCGCCAAAACAACTGAAGATATTTTAAATATTCATCGTTCATCTAATAATTACTATAAAGGTAGTTTAACAACTAACCGTCAAAGCATTTATTTTGATTTGCATAACAAATTCAATGGCGATCAATGTTATATGATTTTCAACAATCCTCCATCAAACACTAAGTATATTGGTGGGGTTGGAACAGTTAACACCATGGCAAGGGGAAGGGAACATAATCCTTGCGTTCAATTTATTATTTTGTCTTCAAATGTTATTGACAAGCCGGATGGTGAAATCTATGATTGCTTAAAATTTGATGATATTAATGTTAATCTTGACTATGCAATTAAAGATTTGGTAGATTTATTTAAAAGATTATTTGCTGAAAATAATGAAATTTCATCAAGTCTTACTGAAAATCAAAAAATTGCAATTCTTCAAAACAAAATTGAATATCACTTTAACGAAATCTTAGAAGCAAATGTGTTTAGGTTTGCAAAGATTTCCAACAAAGAAGATGATGTGATTTATAAACTTATTAAGGAGGGAATAAATGTTGTTGGAGATAGATAAGAGATTTGAGCTTATCAAGCAAGAGTTCATCAACAACGAAAGTTCCACCGAACTTATAACAATAGCATACACGCTTGCAAAAGATTTGCACAAGGATCAAAAAAGAAAAGATGGAAGTTTGTATGTTTCTCACCCAGTTGAAGTTGCATTGAGTTTGGCAAAGCTTGGTTTTGATGAAAATGTTGTTAGTGCCGCATTGCTTCATGACGTTGTTGAAGATTGTGGTTGTTCCTTGGAAACAATAAAACAAGATTTCAACAAAAAAGTTGCTGAAATGGTGGATTGTGTTAGTGCAATTGATAATGCTAAATTTGTTTATGATAAAGATGATGTTTATGAAGATGAAAATTTTGAAAAAGCATCAATTGAAGAACAGTCATTTAAAAAGCTTATTGCAATAGGAAAGAAAAATCCATTAGGCTTTTGCATTAAGTTTGCAGATAGATTGCATAACTTAAGAACGATAGAAAGTTTCACTTACAATAAGCAATTAGAAAAAGTTAAAGAAACAGAAAAATGGATTATCCCAATAGCAAAGATTTTAAATGCTGAATATTTTTATAGGGCAATAAAAAATGAATGTTTTAAAATAAAAAATAAGCTTGAGGGAAAAGATTTTTTCGAACATTATGATGACTACCACAAATCAAATTCTTCAAATGTGGAAAATATGATTGATGAGCTAAACAAAGCATTTGATCAAAGTTCAATCACAACAATTAAAATTAAAAATGTTAAAGAGTATAAGGTATTTGAAGACCTGCAGTTGCTTTTTAAAAACATTAGTGTTAAAAAAGTTTCTCAAGGTCAAATTTTAAAGGTTGCAAATTATAATCTTTATTTGCTTTATAATCAAACAAAGAAATATAACAATATAATAGGTGAAGTTTTAAACATATTAGATAAAAGAATGAAAGATATTAAAATCATTGATGCAAGAATTGGTCACTTCACCAAAAAACCTTATTATCAAATTGAAGATGTGTATAAAAATAAATATAATGTTTACATTGAAAGCGTTTCAGATTATGTCCTTCAAAGAAATGGAACACTTGATGGTCAAGATAGTGGTTTTATTGATGATGATAACCTTGATAGTTTGGATGTTGAATTAATGCGCGTTAAAACGAGGTCTAACGAAATTAAGTTTATTCAAAAAAATAGTACGGTGTTAGACTTTGCTTTTAAAATTCATAAAGACATAGGTTTTGGCTTCAAATATGCCATAATTAACGACTCAAAAACAAAATCTCCACCATATACAAAACTTTTTGAAGGTGATAGGGTTGAAATTATTGTTGAAAAGGATTATAATAATAACATAATCACAAATGCAGAATTAAAATGGTTTGCATATGTAAATACTGATTATGCAAAAAAATGCTTAATCAAACATTTTGAAGGTAAAATAAATTAAGGAGACAAAAATGCAATTATATAATTCGCTAACAGGGAAAAAAGAAGAATTTATTCCATACGATAAAAATAATGTGAAGATGTATACCTGTGGTCCAACAGTTTATCACTTTGCTCACATTGGAAATTTGAGAACTTATATTATGGAAGATATTTTAGAGCGTTCTCTTGGTTTTTTAGGATATAATGTAACAAGAGCAATGAATATAACTGATGTTGGGCATCTTTCAAGTGATGGTGACACGGGTGAAGATAAAATGCTTAAAGGTGCTCAAAGAGAAAATAAAACTGTTATGGAAATAGCTGAGTTTTACACAAATGAATTTAAAAAAGATTGTGCGAAATTAAGATTGAAGTGGCCAGAAATTGTTGTTCCTGCAACTGGCTGTATTGATAAATATATTGAAATAATATCAACACTCTTGGATAAGGGTTATGCTTATTTGAGTGGTGGAAATGTTTATTTCGACACTTCGAAACTTGATAGTTATTATATGTTTGGGAACCAAACAAGCGATGATTTAGTTGTTGGTGCAAGAGATAATGTTGAAGAAGATGCTGGCAAAAGAAATCAAAACGATTTTGTTTTGTGGTTCACTAAATCTAAATTTGAAAACCACGCATTAAAATGGGATAGTCCTTGGGGTGTTGGATACCCAGGTTGGCATATCGAATGTTCGGGAATTTCACATAAATATTTGGGTGAATATTTAGATATTCACTGTGGGGGAGTTGATAATAAATTTCCGCATCACACAAACGAAATTGCTCAAACCGAAAGTTTTGTTGGTCACAAATGGTGTAAGTATTGGTTCCATAGCGAACATCTTAACACAACTAATGGAAAAATGAGCAAAAGCAAAGGTGAATTCTTAACACTTTCAGTTATTGAAAACAAGGGATATTCACCACTTGTTTATAAATTTTTCTGTTTGCAATCGCATTATAAAAAGCAACTTGTTTTCTCTTACGAAGGTCTTGATATTGCAAAATCTGCATATGAGAAACTTATTAAAAGAATTAATAATTTAAAAGTTGACGATAGTGCAATTGATCAAGAAAGTTACAATACTTTCACAAAACAATTTAAAGATGCTTTGGCAAATGATTTGAACACAGCTCTTGCAATAACAGCAATTTTTGATGTTTTAAAAGCGGACACAACAAATGCCACAAAAATTAAATTAATTAAAGATTTTGATTCGGTTTTAGAAATCGGTTTAAAAGATGAAATAGGCAAAGTTAAAGTTGAAGAAATTCAAGAAATTGATGCAGAATTGAAATTATACATTGAAAAAATGGTTGAAGAAAGAAAACAAGCTAAAGCAGAAAAGAACTATGCTAGAGCTGATGAAATAAGAAACGAATTAATGAGTAAAGGTGTTGAACTTATCGATACAAAAGAAGGAACAACTTATAGATTAAAATAAAAAAGTCTCACTGAAAAGTGAGATTTTTTTGGTGCCGAGCAACGTTAAACAATAACTTTTTGTTGTTCTAGAGTTGAGCGAGTTTGAGTGTTTGCACGATCTGGACGGTGATTGGCGACAACCTAAAAAACAACACTTAAAGAACATAAAATATAGTTTAGACTATTTAAAGGGTTTCCATAACGCTTTCAGTTATTTTGATGTATTTTGAAAAGAATAT
>JAZONT010000030.1:0-2044 GCA_045654665.1 Candidatus Onthoplasma sp. | reverse complement strand
GCCATTTGAGTATTTCTTGCTTTAATATCGCAGAATAAACCTTGTTCATCAAACTGTTTAAATCCAACATATGAATCGGGTGCCCTTGTTAAATCAAAGCAAGGACTTTTAACTTGGAAGTAAGGTGTTACAGTTGTCTTTAATGCTGCATTTGGTGTGAATGTTTTAATACAGATTTTACCCTCATCTCTAAAAGTCATCAATTCTTCAGGGTAGGCAATAGGGCGAGATTGAACTTGAGTGCTTGTTGATTTACTTTCTTTTCCGTCTGCGCCTGTTGATTTATTTTCATTTGTGATAACGATTGTTTTCTTTCCTAGAAGCTCACTAAATTCTTTGTTTGTTGTTGTGTCTTCTGAAGCAATGTAAACTTGAATTGGGCAGTTGTCTTTAATGATTTTACCTTCATCTTGACCATAAACTTGATATAACTGGCTATATGATTGAACACAAAGTTCGAAGTATATTCCACGACTTCGACCTACTGTCATGATTGAACCGAAGTCTGGGAATTTTGGCATATTACCAAATTCATCCAACATGAAGTAAACATTACGTTTTAATCTTCCGCCAATTCTTTGAGCTTTTTCAACCAATTTTTTGTAAAGTTGAACAACGAATAAAATTGCAAGTGGGTAACGAACACGAATTTCATCTGGAATAATAAGGAAAATTGCTGTTGGTTTTTCATCCATATTAACAAAATCCATATCTGTTCTTGATGTTAACAAACTAATACCTGTGTCACTAAACAAACTTACCATACCAGAAACAAATCCCATGTAGTTCTTTGTGGTTGTGTCGGCATTTTGAAGTGCTTGTGAAGCAAGGTCTGGAACTTTGCTAAATTTGTCACGATAATCGAATAAATATTTTTTTAGTGTTGCAAATGTGTCACGACCGGAATCAGTTGTGTTACAAATTTTATAAACATTAAAGAAGTTGTATTTATCTTCAGTTAGCCCAAGTTCTGGAATACGGCTATCTTCAAGCATTGCAAGAAGCACTGCGTGAATTAATCTTCTTGCTGTTTTTTCCCAAGATGGATCTTTTGCGCTTTCAACTGGTGCAAGAGTAGTGCAAATATCATTTAGTGTTGAGAAAGTGTCGTCTTGCAATTTCCTTGAGATAACGCTCATATCGTTTTCCATCATATTTCGATCTATATATGCAACGCCGTTAAATTCAAACCATGTTTCACTTGCAAAGTCGAAATTTCTTTGAATAATTAAATTGTAATTTCTTGGATTATCTCCTGGAGGGTGAACTTTAACTTCACGATCAAGATTAAAACTTCTGTGATACATTTGATAAGGATATGTGAGTGGGTTCCATTGCATTGATTGGAAAGGGTTTCTTAAATCAAGAACTTTAACATCATATCCTTCTTTTTTAAACTTTCCTGAACATTTTTCAAACAATTCGCCTTTAGGGTCGGTGATAACAAATGATGGTTTGCTTGCTGTCATGCTCATTAATTGAAGTGATGGAACAACAAAACGAGAAGTTTTACCAGATGATGTTGTTCCCACGCAAAGAGTGTGGATAGGTTCAACAAAGTTAATGTGGATATCCCTGCCTTTTTCTTCAGCTCTAACCAAAATTCCATCTTTTTTGCAAGTCTTTATTGTGTTTTGAGTGTTATAGTTAAACGCTTTGTTCTTTTCCAAATCTTCTTCGCTTACAAAGTCTTTATCAAAAAATTGGCTAGCTTTGTTTCCTTTAGTGTCCCTAACTTCATCAACAGCTTTGTCTTTTTTCTTTTTACCTTTGCCGTCCATCAAATCTAACAATTCTTTTAACAAGAATCCAGCAACAGCAACAAATGAGATGCCAAAAACAATACCATTGGTTAAATATTTTGGATCAAAACCAAAACCTTTGTTTTTAAATGATGTTACGGCAATAACGCCACCAATATATGCAACTAAAAAGATAATTACATATTTTAAAATCTTTTTTCCAAAACTTTTCATAATATTTCCTTTTAAATTATAGGTTGTTTATATAATATAAAATTAAACATTTTATGTCAAATAAATTT
>JAZONT010000029.1:0-2022 GCA_045654665.1 Candidatus Onthoplasma sp. | reverse complement strand
CACCTGCTCAAAATGATAACCACCATTTTTTACATATGTTAACAATTCGGTCATGTCAGCAACTTTATTCGCATATTTAACAAAAGTTGATACTGAATCATATATAGCCCAAGCATAGCCCTCTTTGTTGTTTAAGGTTACTTGGCTTAAGTTATGGCAACCATAGAATGCACCATGACCAATTGTTTCAACGCTGGCTGGAATTTCTATGCTTGTTATTGCGCGACAACCATTGAATGCGTCATCCCCAATTGTTTTAAGCTGACTATTTTCTCCAAACGTTACTTGGCTTAACTTATCGCAACTAATGAATGCCTGTTCTCCAATTGTTTCAACGCTTGCTGGAATTTCTATGCTGGTTAGATAGCTGCAGTTCATAAATGCATTCTCTTCAATTTCTTTCACCGGCAAGCCATTAAATTCATCAAGAATTTCAACACTGGTTATTGGATTGTTGTTATAAACCAAATCATTTGCCACAAATGCGGAATATCCACTGCCATCACTCAATAAGCGATATGCCACATTTTCATAAACACCAGGCAATTCACCTTGCGGAACACAATAAATATTAACTTTGGCAATTGAATCCCTCCTTAAGTTTACAACTGCAAATTTAAGCTCTTGCCCCACTTGTAAATTAAAGCTGTGAACACAAGTTACGCCCTCGACTATTCCAGCAGGGAATCCCCTGCTAACCGCACCTTCAGGCAATGCCATATCACTAATATATCCCAACACAGTCATTAAGTCATAATTGTTTGGGGCAATAGCACCAAGAAGCGCATCGTTGAAACAAACATAAACGGTTGAATTTTCTGTTACTTCACTGATTTTGAAGTTATACACATCAAAAAGATCGCCGGAACCGTGTGGGTCTGGCAAAGTTTCAATCGGTGTTTCATATTCCACATAATCTGTTTTAATATCCGCATAATCAATGGTGTAAACCCCTAAGTCCCCTTCAATTGCTGGAAGGTCTTCACTTGGAACTGTGTAAACTCTAATTGTTGGTTCTTTTGATGTTATTTTTGTGAGAACAACGGTAAAGTCAATTTTAACATTAGAATTTGATGAATTTAACAACACGACTTGAGGCTCTTCAATGGTAAAACTTGCAACTGTTTGGCCATAACCCGCAACTCCACCTTCTGGTGCTTTGCCATTTTGAGCGTAGTAAGCAACAAGTTGTTCAGCATCATATTTTTCTGGTGCTATAATGATTTGTTCTGCGTCTTTAACTTGAACATAAACCGTGTCGCCAGCATTTGCGTTTTCAACTGTGAAATTATAACGAGTGTAATCTTTGGTTTGAATTTCTTCTGTTGTGGTTGGAGTTGTGCAAGCCAAAACCGAATGTGTTTCAAAAGCATTCATATTAACAACATTGCTTGATTTTCCATTATAGTTATCTTCAACAAGCATTTCAGCCGCAATCAAAGCTTTTTCATCTTCAGTTTGTGGATTGTTTGGCAAATTTTCAGTTTGAATGCCCAATGCTCTTAAAGTTACAATTCCTGTTGCACCTTTGAAAGTGTTATCAAAAATAGCCCCATCGAAAGTGTGTGTCAAATTAAGAGTTATGGAATTATTAACTGCAAGTTTTGTTGCCAAAGTTTCGTTTAATTCCATATTTTCAAAATTCACAGCATCGCCATTTAGGTTAAGCCAATAATCAATGTTATAATCTGTGTAACCCGGACGAGTTATGTAAATATTGAAATTAATCAAAGCATAAACTTCAGCACTTCCACTATTTTTAACACTCACCTTTGTTAAATCTAGAGCATCTCCTGGAACAAAACCATTTGTTGTGCTAACAAACAGCGAATCGTTTGGATTGCTAGAATTTATTTGAAGTTCAATGTTATGAAAACTAATTTCACCGTTTTTTGTGACTGTTGCGGTGAAATATGCGTTCACATAATAAATAATAGCTCCAATTAGTGAAACTAACGCAAAAATTATTATCCAAAATACATATGTATATTTCTTTTCTGTTCTTCTCATTTTTATCCCCTT
>JAZONT010000028.1:0-2705 GCA_045654665.1 Candidatus Onthoplasma sp. | reverse complement strand
TTTATCATACTTTTATTTGACTTTAATTTTTTAAAATTATATAATTATTTTGTATGATTTTGTAGATAATAATATAAATTTGTTAAAAGTTGTTTTGCAAGTTGGTTAATATCTAAAATTAAACTTAAGCATTTAGTGGGGAATTATGAAAGGGGTTTTAAAAAGAAGAATTTGGAAAATGATCGGCATTGTTATTGCTTCAGTGCTAGGCTTTTTTGGTGTTGTGGTTGGTGTTATGGCAGCAATGGGAAAATTTAAAACACCAATTGTTTATCCAACAGTTTTGGAATTTGCTGCTAATGAACAAATTGTTGTTGAAAACATACCATATGATAGGAAGAATAACATTACTCAATCAGAAACTCTTTATTCGTTCACACTAAATGGAACAAATCCTGATAGTGAACATCCTGTTAATCAAACTGAGTGTTATATTTGGTTTGGTGATGCTGATAGCTCACAATTGATAACTCTTTGTGATCAATATAGAAATCCTTTACCTATACATAGCAATAATCGCTATTTGGTTAATTGCAACGAGCCAATTTACTACATGATAAATAAAGTTGAAGGAAATTACGAAACTAGTGGTAAAGTTACTCTTCTTGCAAGAAGCACCAATGAAACATTGAAAAAACCAGATCGTCCAATGACAATTTGGATTGATAGGGTTGTTAAAGGTGTGTTCATTTCTCAACCAGAAATTCCTGAAAGCAGAAATAATGGCATTAATGAACAAAACATAACTGTTGGTGTTGACATTGATTTAGTTTTAGATTTAGTTTTAGACACACCTCTTGCGGTTGATCCAATTAATAAAGATGGCTATGATGGAAAAGCGATTGAAATTTACTATGATGTTGCAGGAATGAATTATGGTGATGATTATGTTCGTGTAACTAAAGGGGAAATAGATAAAAACAATTCACCATTAAAAACAATCCTCTCTTATGATGCAGAAGAAGATAAATTTACTTTCAACACATCTTCTGCTAATCCAAAGACGCACACTTTCTATCTTGTTGCTTTCAAAACATATGAAGCAAGAGAAAGATATAATGCGCTAATTCAAGGTCAAAACATTCAAAATCCAAATTATCACAAAATAACAAGTGTTGACGAAAATGGAGATAGATATGTTGCTGTTACGAAAGTTACTGTAACTGTAAACGATTTTGACGTCGTTGATGTTGGAATGGCTGAAAATCTTATTCATTTGGAACTTTTTGAAGATAAAACAATATATTTAAATAATTCAAACGAAACAAACAATCTTGGTCTTTACATGAAAAAGGGGACAGATCAAAACAATGCTGTTTATGATTATTCTCGCTTGAATGAAATTTCAATGGGTTGGATAACTTCAGAAAACGTTGTTAATGAAACACCTGAGTTCGCCACAAACGACGGTGATGCGTGGAATAAAGACATTTTTGCTGACAATATTGAATATCACAGCAGCACTATTAATGTTTATGTTAAGGAGGATGGCACAATAGCATCTTCTAAGACAGATTACCTTGCAGAATATAAAATTATATCTTATTTAAATGATGAGGGAACAAGATATTATTGTCAAAATGGACTTGCAATTGTTAAAGAAGGTTCAATAGATTTTAAAGTTTTAGCCGAAGGCAGTTATTTAAATTTTTATGTTAACAATTCTGAAAATGGCTCATTTGTTCCGGCGGAATTTGGGTATGATATAACAAAACAGGGAAGTGGAAATGATATTTCATGGGAACTAAACGCAACTTCACTTCAAAGTTTAGGAAATAAAGAATCTTTAAAAATTGGAATTTTAGTTGTTAACGATAATGGAAAATTCTTCTTTAAACACACGTCCGTTTCTTTAACTTCATTGGAATTTAGTTATTCTTATAAAAATTATAACGACAAAAACATTTCGTTCGAATCAGTTAATAAAAACTTAAATTTCAACATTTTATTCGATGAAAGTGGAAAGCCTGTTTATGAAGAACTTCCATATTCAGAAATTTTAACTGATGTTCAAGGAAGTTATAAAAATTATTTGTTTGTAACTCCTAAAAAGAAAGATGGCGTTGAAATTGATCATAACTTTGAAACATTAGACGGTGTTAGTTATACCGATGCTGGTGGAAATGAATATTTAGTTGTTGGTTATAAAGATGGTGAAACAAATGTTTACGCTTTCAAAGCAAACGCAAATGCAGAGCAAGGCTTAACTTGTGAAGTTAAAATGCTTCACTTAAGCAATTTATATGGCGAAACTATTGATGACATTATTCAAAATTTAAATGATAAAGCTTTGGAATTGAAGTCTGAAACAATTTCGGTAACATCACAATATGAAATTAACACAGATCCAAAACTTATTTCTTATGCTTATTCAATAAATTATGCTCCACAAAATTCAAACTCAAATGACGATGTTTATGAAATTTATGAAAGAACAAGTGATCATTTAATCACAATTTCAATGAACACAACAATGTTGGGTTATTTAGATTCTTATTACAGTTTTGATAAAAACAATATTGTTGTTCAAGAGTTGTATAATAACAAAGTTATTGTAACAGATTTGGACAAATCACAACCAGGCAACCTTATTTTTAAATTTAAAACGGATGAACGTTTAACCAACACAAACATTGAAATTTCAATTGATTTTGTTGTTGGTGATGTTGAATATTCACTTGGAAAAATTAAAATTTTGAGTGGCA
>JAZONT010000027.1:0-14360 GCA_045654665.1 Candidatus Onthoplasma sp. | reverse complement strand
AATGAAGAATTAATTAATTTCCAAATTGAAAACATTTTTAAATTAAAAACAAAAAAATTAACACTAAGTGAGCAAAAAATTCTTGCTCTTATTCGTGCGGTTTTGCGAAAACCAAAATATGTTTTGCTTGAAAACTTTTTTGAAGATTTGGATGAAACACATATTCCACTTGCTAATTTTCTCATAAACAAACTGAAAGCTACTTCAACCATTATTGCCTGCGAACAAGATGAAAGTAAATTTGAATATTTTAAAGATTTGGAAATTGTAAATTTGAATGAAAATAAAGAAAAAAAGGAAGATTAGTCTTCCCTTTTTTATTCGTTTGTTTTTGTCATAAAGATTAACTTACCATCTTTACAATCAACAAGAACGTTATCGCCTTTTTTGATTTCACCTTTAAGCATTCTATCCGCCAATTCATCTTCAATTTTACTTGTGATAAGTCTGCGCATTGGTCGTGCTCCAAAGTCTTCATTTGTTCCATTTTTAACAAGGTAGTTTAATGTTGATTGCGTGAATTTAAGTTCAATATCACTTTGCTTTAAGTTTTTGTTTAAGTCACTCAACATTTTCTTTGCAATATCTTTCATAACTTTTTCGCTAAGTTTGTTAAACACAACGATATTATCTATTCTATTGATTAACTCTGGTTTAAAATATTTTTTTAGTTCATTAAGCATTATTTGTTGCTTATCTTCATCGCTAGAATTTTCACCAAAACCTAAACTGACATTTGTTTTATTTAGTTTATTGCTTCCAATATTTGAAGTTAATATTATTATAGTATTTTTAAAACTTACGATTTTTCCATGACTATCTGTTAGCCTTCCATCATCAAGAATTTGAAGAAGCATATTAAACACTTCAGGATGCGCCTTTTCAATTTCATCAAAAAGTACTACACTATAAGGTTTTCTTCTTACCTGTTCGGTTAATTGTCCGCCATCATCAAAGCCAACATATCCTGGAGGTGCACCAATTAATTTACTAACACTATGTGCTTCCATAAATTCACTCATATCTAAGCGGATAATTTTATTTTCATCATCGAATAAACTTTCTGCCAATGCTTTACTTAATTCCGTTTTACCAACACCTGTTGGCCCTAAGAATAAGAACGAACCAATTGGTCTACGTGGATCTCTTATTCCAATTCTACTTCTTCTTATAGCCTTGCTTACTTTTTCAATTGCTTCATCTTGACCTTTAACGCGCTCGGTTATCATTTTTTCTAAGTTGAGAAGTTTTTCCGCTTCGCCTTCGGTTAGTTTTGTTAAAGGAATATTCGTCCATTTGCTAATAACTTCAGCAACTTCCTGTTCAGTGATTACTGCATCGGCACTATTTTCACTTGTTGGAATAGATTTCAATCTGTTAATTTCAGCCTTAGTTTCATTAACTTTATCTCTAAGTTTGCCAGCCCTCTCAAAGTTTTCTTGATTTACAGCGTCTTCTTTTTCCGCTTCAAGTTTGATTAATTTCTCTTTAAGTTCTTTAACTTCGGCACTATCATAGTTTGACTTAACCTTTGCCCTGCTTGATGCTTCATCAATAAGGTCAATTGCTTTATCGGGCAAACTTCTATCTTGAATATATCTATCTGAAAGTGTTGCAGCAGCCTTTATTGCCTCATCGGTGATTTTAACTCTGTGATATGCTTCATAAGTGTCTCTTAAACCTTTTAAAATTTCGATTGTTTGCTCAACTGTTGGTTGATCAACCATAATTGGTTGAAATCTTCGTTCTAAAGCCTTATCTTTTTCAATATATTTTCTATATTCATCAGTGGTTGTTGCACCAATTGTTTGCATCTCACCTCGAGCAAGATAAGGTTTTAACATATCTGCAGGATTGGTTTCACCTTTGTCCGTTCCAACTTGAGCCAAGGTGTGAATTTCATCAATAAACACAATAATACTTCTATTAGTTGTTATCATTTCAATCGCATTTTTAAGTTTTTCTTCCATGCTTCCGCGATATTTTGTTCCAGCCATAAGACCGCCAATATCTAAACTATAAATAGTTTTATTTTTTAAGATTTGTGGAACATCACCGTCAACAATGCGTCGAGCCAAACCTTCAACAACCGCAGTTTTTCCAACACCAGCTTCACCAATTAACACCGGATTATTCTTTGTTTTGCGACAAAGAATTTCAATCATCCTTTCAATTTCATTATCTCTTCCAATAATTGGATCAATTTTACCTTGCTTTGCTTTAAGCGTTAAGTCACTTCCCATCTCTAATAAATCTTCTGGAAGTTCACTAACAATGTTATCTTTAGATTGTGTTTTCTTTTCTTGGTTTTTACTCAAATTTCCAACTTGAACAAATCCATCACCTTCAAAATTGGAATTTGATTGATTTGTGATCAATGCAATTGCTTTATTTCGAATTTCTAGAACATTTAGTTTTAGAACTCCTGCCAATATATTAATTGCAAAACTATCATCTTGACTAAGAAGTGCCACCAACAAGTGTTCACTTGAAATATAAGCACAATGAGTTTTCTTTGCAACACTATTTGCAATCATCAACATTTCCTTAACCCTAGGCGTTAATTCAACAACGTTCGAAGGAATACCTGTCACAGAATATCTTTCCAAAATCTCTTGAATAACATCACTTGTTACTCTGTTTGCTTGCAATAATTTTTTAGATTTGCTTTCAACTTTAGTTAGGGCAAACAAGATGTGTTCTGTTCCAACTTCGTTTGTTCTGTGAGCAGCAAATTGAGATGCAACTTGTATGATTTTATTTGCTAAATCTGTTAAATTATACATACTATTCTCCCTTTAAAATTTCTTTTGCTTTTTGCGCTAGTTCCTTCAATTCGCTTTGCGAAACAATTTCGTTTAATTTGTTTGAAATAAGCATTTGAAGTTTGTTTATTGTTTCAGTTTTAATTTCAACAAGTCCTAAATTTGAACCCATTCTTAAGTTAACGATTATGTTATATAATTCATCATATTTAAGAAGGTGTGCATGTTTTATTATTGCCAAACTGCGATTAACTTTATCAAGCATTTCATCATGGTTTGTTACATCTAACATTTTAACACTTTCAATCTCAAGTTCTTGAAGTTTTATAAGAGTGTTTTCAAAATCTTCAAAAATTTTCTTTTCGCTAATTCCTAGATTACATTTTGTGGACAGTGTGTAAACTGCAGGATAATTTGTTTCCTTTAAACTGTAACCTAATTTGGCAACATTTTGGCGCACCTGTTCAATCTTATTTATCTTTGTTATTGCACTTAACATAATATTGCTTTCCACTTTAATTCCTGCACCAATTTTGTTCAAATCACTCATTAAATATCCAAACTCATCACTAAAAGCAAAGTTAATTTTATTTGATAAGTTTTGAGCCACTTCAACCGCCTTTGCAATAATTGATTTATCAAAACCAACATTTGAAGAAATAATAGTTAAATGTTCGCCATTAAACAAATTGATTGCAACATTATCTTTTGAAACAAATAGATTGTGAGTGTTAGGTAAAACCAAATCATTTATAAGCAATTGACTAGAAACATTTGCATCTAAATTTTGAACATTTAAAAGCGACATTTTTCCTTTTAAAGCCGTTTCTAACATTGCAACAATTTGTTGTTTGTTAACCTCAGTTAGTTTGTTTTCAAATTTAAAATCTTTAATATTTCTAAAAATACTAACTTTTGTTCTTAAAACATTATTCATTTGCACTCTCCAACTTTGTTATTTGCTTTTTAATTTTTGCAGCATCTTCATAACGCTCTTCACTAACCGCTTGCTTCATTTCTTCTCTTAATGCCTTTATTTGTTCTTCTTTTGTTAATTTTTGAGATTTGGTTTTTGTTTTTATTGTTTCTTGTTTGTGTGTTTCAAAAGGAGCAATGCGCTTTAAAACATTAGAAATTTCCTCTCTAAACATATCATAACAATTAGGGCAACCTAATCTGCCTGTTGATTTAAATTCTCTTAAAGTTGTTTTGCAAACAGGGCAAACCACATTTTCCACTTGTTCAAAACCGAGCATGTCTGCAAAACTTGAAAACATTTCATCAAACAAACTTGGTTTTTCTTGAGCAAAAACACCTTCTTTTATTGCACAATCCCTGCAAAGATTAGTATTCTTGCTAACACCATTAACAATAAGTGTTGAACGATAAACACTTGGTGCTCCACATTTATCACATCTCATTATTTTACCTCCATTTTATCTTTTAATTTCATTGTTTCTATTATAACCTGACTTAGTATGTTAGACCTTAATTTATTATCTATATTTATAGGGTTATTTAGCGATTTATTGCTTATTGCGCTTTTAAGCAAACGAAACTCTCTATCGCTAATCAAATTTCTGCTTCTTAAATGCTCTAAAAGTTGATTTCCTTCAATTTCATTCATGGGTTGTGAACATAAATTCAAAGCATTATTTAAAAAATTACTATTTGTGTCTTGCAACCTAACAACCTTTATATATCCACCACCGCCACGCTGACTTTCAACAACAAATCCACGATTAACAGTGAAACGAGTGTTTAAAACATAGTTTATTTGACTTGGAACGCATGAAAAGAATTTTGCCAAATCGTTTCTAGATAGTTCAATGAAACTATCATCATCTAAACTTGACATTATAAATTCTTCAATTATATCACTAATTGTTTTGTTCATTAATTTCTCCTTATTATTTTTAGCAAACAACTTGCTTAATATGGAAACTTGCCAACACTTTGTCAAGCGATTAAGGCGAAGTTGTTTACATTGACTTTCTTTGACTTTCGTTTTGATTATATTACTATTCTATCCAAAAGTCAACTAAAAATGCAAAATTTTTAAAAAAAATTAGCACTTTTTATCTTTGAGTGCTAACTTTATTGTTGTTAAAGTTATAATTAAACAATTTGTTAATGTATTTGTTACATAAAATCTAATTCTCTAACACATTCAGCAAGTGTTACATTATTTTCTGCTGCAATAAATTCTGAAATAAAATCATAAAAATCGTAGTAATATAAATCTTCATTGTCTTTTTCTTTCAAAAACACCTTAAGATTGTTAAAAATCCAACTTTCAAAACAATTGCTAGACATATTTTTTATTTCATTTTTTGTGATTGGTTCAATTTTGAAATCTTGCAAAATGCAATCTAAATTATCAACAATATAATTTCTTAAAACAGTTCTTGCTTTTCTCCTTTGTGATTTACAATACGTTAAATCCATAACTCTCCTTTTTAGCCTTGTTATATTAACATAAAAAATCATTTTGTCAAGTGTTTGAACTTACGTCTTAGTTATCTTTTCTAAAATGCTCAAAAATAATTTTTGCTGTTGGTTTTGTAACCCCTTTTGTTTGCTCCAATTCTTCTAATGTGGCATTTTTAATGTTTTCAATTGTTCGAAACTTTCTAAGCAATGACCTTCTTGTTGCTGGACCAACACCTTGAATACTTTCTAGACCTCCCTTAAACATTCCTTTTGCTCTTAGTTGACGATTAAAAGTGATTGCAAATCTATGAGCTTCATCACGAGCAAGTTGAATAAGTCTAAGAGAATAGCTTCCACGAGCAAGAATATATGGAACACTTTGATTTGGTTTAAAAACTTCTTCTTCGCGCTTTGCTAAACTTATGAGATCATTTTTGAAGTGGTATTTTTCCATAATCTCAACCGCAGAACTTAGTTGCCCTTTTCCTCCATCAATAATAATTAAATCTGGCAGACTAGAAAAACTAATATCATCACTATTCAATTTTTCCATACGACGCGTTAAAACTTCTTTCATTGACGCAAAGTCATCAATAAAATCTACAGTTTCAATTTTGAATTTGCGATACATATTTGTTGCTTTTTCGCCGTTGATTAAAACAACCATGCTTGCAACAGTGTAAGTTCCGTAAGTGTGAGAAATATCGTAACACTCAATGCGTTTTGGTGTGTGTTTTAAATTTAAATCTTTTTGAAGTTGTTTGATTGCTCCAATGCTTGCGTTTCTTTGTTTTGTGGTTTTATCTAAGTTTTTTTCAATATGCATTCTTGCATTCTTTTCCGCCATTGTGAGCAACTGATATTTAACACTATCGATTTTAGGTTTTGTTATTGCAATTTTTTTAGTGTATTTATTTGCTAAAAATAGTTCAATTTCTTCTGTTTCAACACTTGGCAAAATGATTTCATCCGCCACCATAGGGTGCGTATTATAATATTGCATAATAAACTGAGAATATGCCTCTTTTTCTTCTAAAAAGTTTAAAATATCAAAAGTTTGAATTCCTTGAAGTTTTCCACCGCGAATGTTTAAAACACACATTGCAGAAAACTCGCCACTTGTGATAAGGTTAAACACATCATAATCAACAAGCGAACCTAAACTTGTTATAACTCTGCTCTCAAGTTTTTCAAGCATTTTTAGTTTTTCTCTTAACTCTAACGCAACTTCAAAATTTTCATTCTCACTTGCAATCATCATTTTTTGTTTAAGAATTTCAGCAACTTCCTTGGTTTCACCTTTTAAAAAGCGAATTGCCTTGTTAACTTCAACCATATAATCATCTTTGTTGATTTTTAAAGCGCAAGGAGCCGAACACATATGCATTTCATGAAACAAGCATGGTTTTTGCGGTTTTTTGTTTTCCAAGAGTGGCAGTTTACATTTTCTAAGTTTAAAAGCATAATCCATGATAGACATAATATCACGTGCAGAAACACCTGCCATATAAGGACCAAAATATTTATCGTTTTTGTTTAACTTTCTGCTTATTTCAAAACGTGGAAAATCTTGTTTCATATTAACTTTGATGTAAGCATAAGTTTTGCTATCTTTAAGCAAAATGTTATAATACGGTTTATGTTTTTTGATAAGGTTATTTTCAAGAGCCAATGCTTCAACTTCATTGTTAACAATGAAAAAATCAAAGTCAACAACATTTTTAACCATATTTTGAACTTTAATATGGTCTTGTTTTCTTAAAAAATATTGACTTACTCTCTTTTTTAAATTCTTTGCCTTGCCAACGTATATGATGTTTTCATCTTTGTCTTTCATAATGTAAACACCAGGTTCGTTCGGCAAACGCTTCACCTTATCTAAAATTATGTTCACATTTATATTATACCACAAAATTTGCATTAAGAAAATAATTTAAAAAAAGTTTTAATATAATTTATTATGAAAGTTTTATTGTTTTTTAAAAAGTATTGGTTTAAAATTTTAAGTGTTGTTTTAATTGTGGCGATCTCGTTTTATGTTCTCACAATTGGAATCGAGAAAGCAAGGAACTATGACGTTTTAAAAGGCGAACCTAAAAGACAAACCATTTACTCAATATGGCACGTTGAAACCTTTGAGGGTGGTGGAAAACCTAGAATTGATTATCTTAAAACAATTGCACGCGATATGGAAAAACAAGATAATCAAGTTTTGTTTATGATTAAATCTATTGCTCCAGAAAAGTTAAAAAGCGAATTAGAAGTAAGTAAACCAGACATTATCTCTTTCGGTTTTGGTATTGGTGAGTTGGTTTTGCCTTATTTGGTCCACCAAGAAAATACTTTTGATGTTAGAGATGAGTTAATTGAAAGTGGCAGTTTTAACAAAAGGTTTTATGCTGTGCCATACATTGTTAGCGGATATGCAATGTTTAATCACTCAATGCAAGCTCAGGATTTCCATGTTGGAACTAACAATTTCACTAAACCGCAAAACATATATTCAAGTTTAAATTTAACACCAACTGAAAGCGAAAGTCAGTATGAAGCATATAAAGATTTTGTTTATGATAAAAACGTTCAACTCTTAGGAACTGGCAGAGATTTGTTTAGAATTAATAATTTAAACAGCATTGGACGAACTAATGCGATTATAAATCCAATGGACACTTACACCGATTTAATTCAATATTTAGGTATAACAAATTCAAACGAAATAACTCAAAAGTTTATGAGTTTGGCACTTTCTGACACCTATCAAAACACTCTTATTGATTATTCTTTGTTTAGTTCTAAATATAACAAAATATATTCAAGCGGAATATATAACGATATGGAAGACGCAATAATGAGTTGTGAAATTCCTAATTGCTTTAATGGATAATTTTAAGTTTGAAAGTCAGGTTAAATTGAAAGATTTTTGCACTTTTCACATTGGCGGAAGTGCAAAGTTTTTGTTTATTGCAAAAGACATCTCTACTCTAATTAAAGTGTGTTCTTTTGCGAAAGCACACAATATAAAGTATAAGATTATAGGACTTGGTGCAAATCTGCTTTTTGATGATTTAGGCTATAACGGACTAATTATTGTTAACAAAAGTGATGAAATTTTGTTTAGAAAAAATTGCGTTTATGTTTCAAGCGGAACGCATGTTACAAACCTTATTATGAAGTGCTATGCTCGTTCTCTATCTGGTCTTGAACGCCTTGCTGGAATTCCTTCAACTGTTGGCGGTGCGGTTGTTAATTCTCTTGGCGCGTTTAACACTAATTTTAGTGATTATGTTGAATATGTTGAGTGTTATCACAAAAGCGATTTAACAAAAAAGATAAGGTTAAACCATGAAGAGTGCAAATTTGGTTACCGCACTTCTCTATTTAAAAATGGTGATTACATAATAACAAAAGTGAAATTAAAATTATTTGAAGACACCCAAACCCTAATTCAAAAACGTATTAAAGAAGCAGTTGAAAAGAAAAAGTCAACTCAACCGCTGGACCAATACTCTGCTGGAAGTGTTTTTAAACGTGGCAACATTATTCCCGCAAAAGTAATTGATGAGTTAGGGCTTAAAGGAACAAAAATTGGCGGTGCTGAAATTTCAACAAAACACGCAGGTTTTATTGTAAACTCAAACTACGCCACCAGCAAAGATGTGAAAACCCTAATCAAATTAATTCAAGAAAAAGTTAAAACCGCCACCAATGAAGACCTAACCCCCGAAATTGAATTCGTGGAATATTAAAAAAGAGCGTCTCTGCTCTTTTTATTTTACTTCTTGAATTTTTCCTTCTGGATTAATTACACTAACTGGATCGAACTTTTCAGTTAAGTTTTTAACTAATTCAATTTCATTTTCGCTTTCTTCCGTGCTATAACTATTTTTAAAATTATAATAGGTATCTTTATCTACTTCATAAGTTATTTTTGATTCATCTTCAAGATGTGAATTCTTATAATCATTATAAATTTTTTGAGTTTTAAAAGTAATATAAAACTTTTCGTCTTGTATTTTATATTCAACTTTAAAACCAAACTTTTTAACATTTTCTTTTGAAAGATTTATGTTTGCATCATATTATAACATTTCTCTAATTTCATTTTCATTGTTAATTTCATCATCTGTTTTTTTCAGCACCGCAACCTGTTAATGCAGTTGCTGTTATTGTTGAAGCTATCATTAAAGCAATTAAACGTTTTTTCATGTTCTATCCTATTTTTAGGCATTATAGTACAAAATCAAAATTTGTCAACTATTACAAATTAAAAAACATTTTTAAATAAAACCCAAAGTCAAAAGGTTTTCGTTTGATTTATTTTTTTTTTAGTGATATAATGAGTTGAAAGTTTTAAATTACTTTTTATTGTTAAAACAATAAATATATGCGTGTTTTAACTATAAAATAGAACATAAAGGAGAATTTAAATGGCACTTCTTGCTGATTATCACACTCACACCAAGTTTTCACGTCATGGTCATGGAAAAGGAACAATTGAAGACAATGTTCGTTCTGCTTATGAAAAAGGTTTAAGTCAGGTTGCAATAACTGACCATGGTTTTAATCAAAAACTTTATGGTGTTAGAAGAAAAGACATTCCAACTGTTAAAGAAGATATTGAAAATGCAAAGGAAATGTATCCTATTGATGTTTTACTCGGTGTTGAAGCCAACATAATCTCTAGCAATGGTGATATAGACATTGTTCCTGAAGACATGGAAAATCTTGATATTCTTCTTTGTGGTTTCCATCGCCTTGTTAAATCAACTTCTAGGCGTGAACAAATGAAATTTGTGTTTAAAAATATTTTATGCGAATTTTTCCACCACACTAGCCGTAAACAACGCGAAAAGAACACAAATGCTTACATCAATGCGATGAGAAAGTATGACATAGACATTTTAACTCACCTTAACCATGTTTGTAAGGTTGATGTTGAAAAAGTTGCTCGCGTTGCAAAGGAAACTAACACATACATTGAACTTAACGGAAAACGCCTTGGCATGAGTGATAAAGAAATTTTAAAATGCTTAGAAATTGGTTGCAAGTTTGTTATTAATAGTGATGCTCACTCACCTTCTCGTGTTGGTGAATGTCATCGTGGTCTTGAAGCCGCTTTGAGATTACGTATTCCAGATAGCGCAATTGCAAACTATAACCAACTTCCAAAATTCAAGAAAGATAAAAGAACTAAAAGGAGTTAACAGTGTTAGACTGCAAACAACAAATACTTAATAGCATACCTAACAACACTTGTTGCAGTCAGGCACTTCTTAATGTTGTTGTTCTTTCTTCCCAAACAAACAAAGAAAAAACCAACCTTATTATTAATGCTCAAGCAAACGTTTTAGAAAAGGTAACAAAAATTGTTGCAAATTTCTATCCCAACATTGAAATCAACAGTTGGGATGGTTTTTTATGTTTAATTGGAAATATTTATGAAATGCTGGTTGATTTAAACTTTAAAACCAAGTTAGATTTATCACTTTTCCCTGAAGAATGTGACAGATTAACACTTCTTAAATCATTTTTCCTTATGAACGGAAGATTTTATTATAATCAAGACAGCAACTTAAATTCCAAAGGTTATAACCTTGAATTTGTTATTCGTGACGAACACAACGCTGAAGTTGTTAAAGAACTTCTTCAAATCTATGGTTTTGAACTAAAAAAGATTAAAAGGCAATCAAATTTTGTGGTTTACACAAAAAATAGTAATATAATAAGCGATTTGCTCGTATTATTGGGTGCAACCTACACGGCTCTTGACATTCAAAACAGCTTGGCAATTCGTGAAATGAGAAACAATGTTAACAGGCAAAACAACTGCTTTGAAAGTAATCTTGATAAAACGCTTACGGCAAGTCAAATTCAACTTGAAGCCATAAATTATATTATTGACAACTACTCTATTGACTATTTAGAAGAAAACTTGCGTGAAGTTGCCTTGGCTAGAATTGCTAATCCAGACGTGTCCTTAAACGAACTTAGAACACTTCTTGGAAACAACATCTCTAGGGCTGGAATTAAATATAGGTTAGATAAAATCATTGAGATAAACAACAAACTCAAAGGGGAATAATTTTTTTAGGAGAACACAATGGAAGAAACAACACCTCAAATGAAACCTTTTGTGCATCTGCACGTTCACACTGAATTCTCTTTGCTAGACGGTGCGGCAAGAATTAAAAAGTTGGTTAAACTGGCAAAAGAATATAATATGCCTGCAGTTGCAATCACTGACCATGGAAACATGTTTGGTGCAACAAGGTTTTTTGATGCCTGTAAAGATGCGGGAATTAAACCTATTTTTGGCACTGAATTTTATGTTGATGATGATTTAACTGTTAAAAAAGGTAAACAAAAATTCTCTCACCTAGTTCTTCTTGCAAAAAATGAGCAAGGTTACAAGAATTTAAGTATGCTTAACACCATTGCTTTCCGTGATGGATTTTATTATAAACCAAGAATTGACTATAAAACTTTAGAGCAATACCACGAAGGATTGGTTTGTCTTTCTGCTTGTCTTGCTGGCGATGTTCCAAAACTTATTTTAGAAGAACAATTTGAAAAAGCGGAAGAATTAATTCTTTGGTTTAAAAATTTGTTTGGCGAAGATTATTATTTAGAAATTCAACACAACGGCATTATTGAACAAGAAATTGTTAACAATAAACTTCGTGAATATTCAAAAAAGTTCGACATTAAACTTGTTGCAACGAACGATGTTCATTATCTCATGCAAGATGATGATGAAATGCAAGACGTTTTAATGTGCGTTGCAATGCAAAAATTTGTTGACGATCCTGAAAGAATGAAATTTTCAACAAATGAATTCTATTTTAAAACTTATGACCAAATGCTTGCAGGTCTACCTAACGATGAAGAAGCACTTGCAACAACACTTGAGATTGCAGAAAAATGTAATTACGAATTTGTTTATGGTCATTACCTATTCCCTAAATACGTTCCAGAAGGTGGATATAACGAAGAAGTTGGCTTAACACCTAAAGAATATTTCACAAACCTTATTGACAAGGGTGTTGAACGCCGTTATGGTGGCTACACAGACGAAATTCGTGCGCGTGTTGCAAGCGAAATGGCAGTTATTGAAAAACAAGGATTTATTGAATATTTCCTTATTGTTTGGGATTATATTAATGCCGCAAGAAAAATGGGAATTTCTGTAGGTCCTGGGCGTGGTTCAGGTGCTGGATCACTTATTGCCTACGCTATTGGTATTACTAATATTGACCCACTTAGATTTGACCTATTGTTTGAACGTTTCCTTCACAGCGAACGTGTTACTGCCCCCGACTTTGATATTGACTTCCAAGACAACCGTCGTGAAGAAGTCGTGGATTATGTTAAGAGAAAATATGGTGAAAACAGAATTGCCAGAATTATCACTTTTGGAACAATGAAGGCGAAAAACGCAATTAAAGACGTTGGTCGTGTTATGCGTGTTCCATATAACACTTGTGACAAAATCACAAAGTTAATCCCAATGTATAAAAGCCCAATCTTACCAAAAGCATTTGGTTTCCACATTCCAAAAGAAGGTGACAAAGATTTTGGAACGGTTTATGTTGTTCCAGAGTTGGTTGAAATGTATAACTCTGACCCCCAAGTTAAGAAAATGGTAGACATTGCAATTAAAGTGGAAGATTTCCCTCGTCAGAGTTCAACTCACGCTTGTGGTGTTATTATTGGTGCAGATATTCTTGATAAGCATGTTCCCCTTGCTCGTAATGGTGAAGATATCACAACTCAATTTGAAGGTGCTGATATGGAACACTTAGGTCACCTTAAAATGGACTTCTTGGGGCTTAGAAACTTAACAGACATCGAAGAAACAAAAAAGTTAGTTAAGAAAAATTATAATATTGATATCGACTTTGAACACTGCACATACGATGACCCTAACGTGTTTAAACTCATTTCAACAGGCAACACAGAAGGAATTTTCCAAATTGAATCTGGCGGTTTCCAAAAGTTTATGAAAGAGTTGCAACCATCATGCATAGAAGACATTGTTGCGGCAGTGTCACTCTACCGCCCTGGTCCAATGGACAGCATTCCACGTTATGTTCACAACAAACATCACCCAGAAGACACAACCTACGACCACCCTATTTTGGAACCTATTTTGAAGGTTACTTATGGTTGTATTGTTTACCAAGAACAAGTTATGAAAATTTGTCAGGAAATGGCAGGTTTCACTCTTGGTCAAGCAGACATGATTCGTCGTGCCATGGGTAAGAAAAAGTTGGCGGAAATGCTTAAATGGAAAGATGCTTTCCTTTATGGAAAAGAAGCATACACTGACGACCATGGAAAATATAACTCTGCAATTATTGGTGCTGTAAACAATGGTGTTAGCGAAGAAGTTGCGAACAAAATTTGGAATGAAATGGAAGCGTTTGCGTCTTACGCGTTTAACAAATCTCACGCGGCTGCATACTCTCTTCTAACTTACCAAACCGCTTATTTAAAAACTTATTATTTACCAGAATTTATAACAGCCACATTGAACGATAGAATTACTAACATTGAAAAATTAACACACTATATCGCATATGCAAAACAAGAAAAAATTGAAGTTTTGCCACCAGACATAAACAAAAGTGATGTTTATTTCACAACTGACGGAAAAAACATTTTGTTCGGTCTTTCAGCATTAAAAAATGTTGGTGTTGGTGTTATGGAAGAAATCATTAAAGAACGTGATGAAAATGGTCCATTTAAAGATTTCAATGACTATATTTGGCGCGCTAGCCCTCAAGCTTTAAATAAAAGATGTATTGAAAGTTTAATTAAAACCGGTGCGTTTGACTGTTTTGGTCACACAAGAAGTCAACTTATGGCAATATTCTCTATCATGGTTGATAGATGTCTAGATAGAAAAAAGAAAGCAATGGACGGTCAAATGAATTTGTTTGGAGATATCATTGAAGACACAAAATTAATTGAAGATAATGAAATTCCGCGCCTTAATGAATTTGCAAATACAATTAAACTTCAATATGAAAAAGAAATTGCGGGAACATATCTATCTGGTCACCCACTTGATAGTTTTATGGACACAATTAAAAACTTCACCTTTAACTCTTCATATCTTCCTAGTTCAACTGAAAATGATGAAGAAGAAAGTTTTGAAGG
>JAZONT010000026.1:0-2305 GCA_045654665.1 Candidatus Onthoplasma sp. | reverse complement strand
AAGTTCATAAGAATAACAATGTAGTCTTGTAGGTAGTCCGTAAATGTTTATATATCCATTATCTGAACATCTGGTGTTAATAAAACCATAATCTTCATCTTTGAATATTGCAGCCCTTCCATCATAATACAAGGCAAGTTCCAAATATCTAGAATTCATTGATTTAGGAAGATTCACCCATTCAAAAATTGAAAGTGCGACTTTTTTGAATCTATCCAAATAATTGAAATAAGTTTCTGTGTTCATAAGCTCAGAATCTAAAAAATCAAGGTTATTTCTAGATTTTGAAATTTTCTTTTTCATTTTTTGCGACTCCTTTCTAAAAATTTATTATCTATTATTTTGTGAATAATCCAAGAATGTAGAAGGATTATGCCATAATGTAATTCCTGAATTAAACAAAGTTTTTATAATTTCCAAATCTTCATTTGGAATATTTCCTATTAAATTAATTCCTTGTGTTTTAACATAGTTCCAGTTTGGTCTATTGTTAATGTTAGGAACTTTAAGTTCATTTGTTTGGTATCCAAACATTGAAAAGTAATCATCAATTCTTTTTGCAAATTGATATTTTATATTGTATCTAGTAAAGATATTATTATCCATTAGATCATAACCAAGAAGTGTTGCATTTGATCCACCAAGTGAAATATTATCTGGAAGCATTGCTTGCTTTTCTTTTTGAGCATTAACCATCTGGATATAATAATCATAATTTGCTGCTGTTTTATACATATTTAAAGCTCCAGTTGCAAATCCACCTAAAACTCCAACATCTGTTGAACCTCCAGTTGCAATTGAAGCAACATTTCCTAACATTCCAGCAAATCCAGAAGCAACATCATACATTGTGTTTGTATAAGCTTGATTTTGTTGAACAGAAATAATTCCAGAATTTTCAGCAAGCCATGAATTATAAACTTCAACTTTACTTGCAATTTGTGGATATCCATTAAGAGTTGCACTATCACACATTGAATCACCAGTTTGACCTCTATAATTTTGTGGAATCATATAGACAGAAGGATTCGGATTTACTTCTGAAATAAATTTGAATGAAGGCGTTCCATTTGAAAAATCTTCATATCTAAATATTTTTGAAGTTCCTTGTGGAGGGTTAAATCCAACATAAAGATAAGGATATTGTCTTAATTTTTGATTTATTGGTGTATAACCATCAAGGCTTGCTGGTGTTGAAACAAGTGTTTTTGTTTCTGCTGTTGCTTTACTTGCTAATAAATAAACACCTGAAATAGCTCCAGAAGTAAAATCAACAGCATTTCCAGTATTAACAGCAAGTGATGGAACACTAAAATGTGCAACAATTTTTGCACTTTGATCTCCATATAATTCCATAGATGTTGCAACTTCAGCATAACCTTGCTGTGTTGTTGCAACTATGAAATAAACAGAAGTAAAAATTCCGTTTACATAGTGAACATTTGCATGACTTGATAATGTATATTCAGTTCCACTTTGACCAAGTTTAATTTTAGGATCAGAATAAGCCCAAACATAAACAGGAGAAAGACCAGTTACATTTGCAGTTCCTGCAACTTTAAATTCTCCAGTTTCAAGATTTTCTGGAACAAGATTCGCTCCAGGAACATCATTTGAAACATTTATCATTTCTCTTTCAACAAAAGAAGCCTTATAAGTTAAATCAAATTGCCATGTTTGAAAAGGATCTGTAAGAATTGAAATTCTTGTTGTATTGTCATTTAAATATTCCATTCCAGTAATAAAAGCATAAAACCATTTGTTTGAATAGTTTTCGTTTTGATACATAACATATGTAAATTCTGTTAGATCATCATAAATTCCTGGAAAGTATATTGAAGAATCTTTCCTTTGGTACATTGAGCCTTCAACTTCTTCATAAGGAAGCGAAAGAAAATAAGTTGTTTGTGAACTTAAATTTGAGAAAGTTATTTGATTTTTATTATCTAATTTAATAGGACATTTTAACAAACGAATGTTTGTGTCTGGTGTAATATTCATTTGTTTATTTCCTTTCTTTTTAAAAATAGAGGAAGGAAGTAAGAGTTCCTCCCTCTATTGGGCTAAAATATAAACTTATGAAGCAGCTGCAATTGTTAAGCTAATAGTATCACTATTTGAATTTGATGTTGCTGTTAATGTAGCTGTTCCAGCTGCAACACCTGTAACAATACAAACTTTTGGATCACTAGAAGAAGGTTGAACTGTTGCTATGCTACCAGTTTGTGCGCTATTTCCGCTAGAGTCTTTTTCAGCACTTATTGCAAAAGTTACAGCACTATTTGCTGAACCTGGTGTTGTTGCT
>JAZONT010000025.1:0-17191 GCA_045654665.1 Candidatus Onthoplasma sp. | reverse complement strand
AAAAACACAAAAATTGTCAAAAAAATTAAAAACCATATTAAAAAACAACTCAATTGACTGCATTTGATAATATTATTTTTTTATTTAATATTATTTATATATTTTGTAAAATTTTGTTGGAATTATTTGATAAAAAGAATTAAATGTGATAAAATAGAATTAATAAAAAGACATAAAAAGGGGTTAATATGTCGCAAGTAAAAAAGTTCGGTTTTGGAATTATTCTTTTAATATCGTTAATGTCGTTTTTTATGTTTGGATGTGAAAAGTCAACACCTGTAAACGATGTCTTTTTCAATTTTGGAGAAAGCAAACAAATTGTATTGGTTGTTGATCAAGAGCTGGAAATGGGTGAGTATGTTGAAGTGAGACCAAACTATGCAACGAATAAAGCTTACGCAATCTCAAGTTTGAACGAAAAAATTGTTAGAGTGGAAAACAACAAATTAATTGCAGTGGCAGAGGGTGTTACACAAATCAAACTTGTTGCAGATGAAAATAATTTAAAGCAAGATCTTATTACAGTTGTTGTTAAGAAAACAAAAGAAACTCTAAATGTTCCTGGAAATGTAAACTTTAACAGTAACACACAGCTGTTTACGTTTGACATGGTTCCTTACGCTACTTCTTACACCTTAAAAGTAAATGGTATTGAGTTTGAGCTTGGTAATAGTAATGTGTTTGATTTAAACACATATCAAGGTAATAAATTTGACGAACTGCTCTATGTTCAAGTAAAAGCTAACGCACCAAAATATACTTACGCATTGGAAAGTTCAAGTTTTTCTAATGAGTTTAAGGTTTATCAGGCGGGCGATGCTCAAAATCTTAAAATTGAAAACGGAGTGTTAACTTTTGAAAAAACTAGAACGGCTTTAAAGTCTAACGTATACATAAACGACAATCTCTTTATTGACAGTTCAAGTGTGACAAATGTTGATTTAAAAAATCTTGACGAAACATATGCTGGATTTAGGGGTGAAATTTCAGTTCAAACAATTGTTAGTGATGAAATTAAAAATGATTTTAATGATAATCAAATCCATTATTTTAATGGAAAAAAACAAGTGTTAGATTTAAATGTTTTAGATGTTCCTGTTTTGAAAGCAACTTTATCAACTCTTTCTTGGCAGAATATAGCTTATGCTTCCGGATATGAAATATATGTTAATGGTTCAAAGGAAGCGGAATTAAAAAACAATTTCTATAATCTTGATGAATTAAATGTTTCGGCTGGGGATGTGAAAACAATAAGAGTTGAGCCTATAATTGAAAACACAATAGGAGTTGGTAAAACAACAAAACAAAATTCAATTAATATTTCTCGATTGGCTGGAAGCAGTATTACTTGTGATGGCAAAAAATTAACATGGGGCTCAGTTGATAAAGCAAAATCTTACTCTTTGTTACTAAGTGGTGAAGGAATTTCTGACACAACATCAACAACGTCTAATCATTTCTCAATGGAAAATTATCCAGCCGGAAACTATTCTTTAAAAATCAAAGCAATTGCTGGTGAAGTTGAGGGTGAAAACATATATTATTTATCTTCACATGAAGTAACAAAAACTTTCGTTAAAAATGAACAAGTTAATGCTCAAATTAACAACTATCATTTAAACATATCAAATTTGGGAACAAGCGATTGTGTTGTTCAATTTGATAAGCTGACAATTTATAACGAAACATTAACTAATAACAATGAAACTGCAATTGTTGACTTGGGTGATTACACAAAATATTCTTTCACGCCAGAACTTCACACAATAACACTTGTTAGAAAGGGTTATGACGATGGGGTTGAAGATACTGTTGACAGTGTTGATAGTGATCCTTTTGAAGTAACGTTTACTCAACTTGAAGAAGTTACAGATTTTGAAATAGATGGTGGTGTTGCAAAAGTTGTTAGAAGTTCAATTAATCAAAATGCTAACATTGTTTTGCAAGTTAAAGGTGCGAAAGAGTTTAGAATTGATAATTTGCAAAATAACATTTACGAGTTTGACACAACAAGCAATTCAGGTTCACAAGAATATTTAAATGCTGGAAATTATACTGCCGAAATTTACGTTGAAGGTGACGGGAGCTCAACTTTCTCTGTAAAGCAAGGCGAAAATCTTAAACTCTGCGCAAGCGCAAATTTTGAAGTTCTTCCTGCGCCTATTGTTAATCTAAAAAGCACAAGCGAATCAAAACTAGTTGTTGGAAAAGTTACAAATGCAACTTCTTATGACATTTATTCAGTTGAAGGAGCAACAAAAACACATAAAGAAACAGTTGCTGGACTAGAGTGGTGGTTCAACCTTGGCGATGGACAAAGAGTTCAATATGTGGCTCAAGCAATTGGCAATGGTTCAACTAAATTAAATTCAACGTATAGTGATATCATCACAATTGAAAGATTGCAAAAACCAACTTTAACTTATAATAACGCAACAGAAGTTGTTTCAAAATTTGATCCAAACGGCGAACTTTCAGTAAATCATGAATTTAAAGTAAATGGTGAAGTTGAGCCTTATGATTTTGCATCAAAAATTCACTTTACAGAAGATGTTGAACTAACTTTAACTTCTTTAGCTGTTAGTGAAAAAGAAGGTGTTTATTATTTAAATTCAAATCCTGGTGAGTTGAGTTTAACAAAGATTTCAAATAATGTTAATTTCGTGATGAACTCTTTAAGTAACCTTGAAGTTGAACATGTTGGTGTTTACACTGAATATGATTTGGAAGTTGTATTCACTTTAACCAGTGGCGAACTAAAACTTTGGTCAAACAATGGAGTTTTAACAAACGGTAAAACCGACAGCGAAAAAATTGAATTAGATTATTCTCACTCAGCAACAAAATATACAATTACTTTAATTGAAGATTATAATGCAATTATTAACGAAATGAATGATGGTTTTAGTGTTAAAGTTAGATTTATTCAACCATCAACAGGTGAAGATGTTTTAATAAATAGTGAATATTCAAAAATTCAGTCTTTACATCTTGTTAAAATTAACAACGCAACAACTTTCGCTGATATTGAAAACAAACAAATTGTTATAAAACCGGAAAATCACACAACACGGTATGGTTTAGTTGTTGTGTTTAATGATGATGAAGATTTAACCTTCAAATCTAAGGAAAACAAACTCGTTTCAAACAAAGGCGAACTTGCATTCACATATAACGGAAGTGAAAAAACTTATTATATTAATATTGTTAATGACAATTATGAATATTATATTTTAGATTTAACTTTAATACATTCTATTAAAGTGCAATACACACACTTATTAGATGCAACTTCAAGTGATTTGGATAGTGATTTTACTGCAAACAAAAGTCTTGAAGTTCTCCCTGTTAAAGACATAATAAGGGATAATCAAACATTAAAAATAAACAGAACAGACAAGCCAACATTTACTCATGTAAATTATGGCTTATTAGTAAATGATTACGCAAATTTAATTACTTTTGAAAGCAATGAAATTACTGAAAACGGAAACTATTTAGAATTTGATGTTGAATTAATTTATTCAAAAACACCTTTAAATAACTTGCAAGAAATTAATGAAATCAAATTAGTTGTTTTCAATAATGAAGAAACTGAAATTAATCTAGAATTATTAAATGTTTCAAACTCAATCTTTATTCAAAAGGCGAATACAATTACTTTAAGCTATTCAAAAAATAACGACACTGAAAATAATTCGGCAGTCATTAGTTTCAACCGATACACTTCAGAATATGATAAAGAATACATTGTTCAAATTTTTAACGAAACAAACAAAGTTCAAGAAATAATATTTGATGATGATGTAGAAGGCGAAATTATTTCTTTTAGTCTAGACAACATTATTTATAACCTAATTAAAGAGGGAATAGAAAGTGAAACAATAAAGATTTGTGCTGTTGTTAACACTAATAAAGATTACACAGAAGAACACACAATTTATGTGTTTAACTCAATAAAGTCAAATGAAATTCAAGTTGGTAAAGTTGAAGAGGTTAGTGATTTAGGAATATCAAATAGTGTGCTAACATTCACACCTGTTGCCAATGCTGTTGGTTATGAACTTTATGAAAAAACAGGAACAGGCTACACTAAACTTGAAATACCAATGTTCACAGCTGGTGAATATGAATTCACAACAATAACAGAAAGAATCGAAATTGCAATCAAATCAATTTCAAACACTAACAACTTAACAAATTCAATGTTTAGTGAAAGTTTTGTGATTGATAAAATTGATAATCCTATTGTTGCGGTTGAAAATGGTATGTTTAAAATAACTTTACCAAGCGATGTTATTCCATTGTTGAGTGATCATGCTGCTACAGTTACACTTGAAACGACAAATCATCAAGGAGAGGTTTTAAATATTAATTTAAAAGATATACCTTCTGGAATGTCTTTAACTGATAATATTTTAACAATTCAACCAAATGTTTTGATGTGTTATAATACTGCTAGCTTGGTGGCGGAAAATATTAAAACAAAAATAATTGTTGAATATAGCGAACCAATTGAAGATGTTTACTATTTAAATTCAAACAAAATAACAACCGTTGCTTATGGTTTAATGGCACCAACTGAAGTTGAAAAAAGAACAGAAAATAATGCGTCTGTTGAATTCTTAACTTGGAAGCCAAGCGATAAAAACACTATTGATGGCGCAACAATAAGCGTTGGATATGTGTTTAAAATTGAATATGATGGCACATCATATTATTCAAATGACCAGGGTTTAAAATACGAGTACAATTCAAATTTTGTGTCTTATGAAAGTGTAATAACAACCAACAAAGTAAGTTTCCCAATCGGTTATGACGAAGGAAATGATGGCACTTTAGATGTTGTGTTTAGTGCTGGAATTTATTATGTTTCAGTTAAAACAGTTCCAAACAATGCAGGTTCATCTTATAATATCTGTTATTCGCAATATTCAACAAGTTGTGAATTTGAAATTTTGGAAGAAACAACAACGGCCATTCAGGACGGCATTTTAACATGGAATGGTCAAAAAACTAATTCTTATAGAGTTAGTGTTTATAAAAATAATGACACCGCACCATTGGTTAGTGAAATTGTTGAAACTCCAGAATATGGTTTCTTAAACAATTCACTCAAGAGTGTTTATGGTGTTTTAAGAGTTGTTGTTCAAGCTTTGGGTAATAGAAACGATATTTTAAATGGCGCAGAAAGTGAGCCGGTGTATGTTTATAGACTTCGTGAAGCAACTAGCGTCAGATTTGATGATGGTAATGTTGTGTTGAATGCTAGCCCAATGTTTGCTAAAGCAAAACTTGAATTTGTGGACACTGTTTCATCAACAACAATATTTGAAAAAACTTACAATAATTCAACAGCTTCAAATTTAATTCTGCAAGAATTGGGAATTGAGTCATGGGAAGGATTTAGTAATTCATTAATTGAAAATTATGATCATGAATTCGCAATTAACAAATATGATACAACATTAAATTTCTTTGATGGTAGAGATTATTCAGTTAGAATAACACTATACGGAAATTCAGATTCGGCATTAGGATTAATTAATTCTTCTGTTGCCATAACAAACAATCCAATCACGGCAACAAAACTTAAACCAAGTGTTTTAACAGCATCAAAAGGCGTGATTAAGTTTATGCCAGACAGTAAATATGCCACAGTTGAAGGAAACACATATAGCGGAAATAATATAAACTATGCTTTCAATTCATCTTCAGCAAGTGCTTTCTGGAAAGAAACAACTGTTTATAAAATTAACCTAACTTTAAAAACAAGTGCAGTTGATATTTATGCTGTGGATTACTATAGTTTTATCACTGCAATTGAAAATAAAAAAATCAGTTCAAGTGAATATGAAATTTTAGATAGAGATGATGGTCTTTATGCTGTTGTTAAATATCCTTATAATTTCACTGATGGTGACAATGTGGCACACACAGGAACTTTATATTTCAATGTTTACGCTTCAAAAACTGAGAATGGTTATGAAGGAAATTCAATCAATTTAAGAGATAACACCAGCTTTGGTTATTATCCAATTGAAAAAATTGTTGATCGATTTGGTTTGGGATATTTAAAGGAAACAATTTTGGAAGGAAATTCTAATGTTCAAGTTCAAACTATTGATTTAGATGGCGGAATGTTTGAGTTTAAAGTTTCAATCTTGGGTGGAGATAATTACACCAATAATCAAAACAAAAACATTGGTTACTTAACTTCAAATGCAAGTGAAAGTCAATTAATCATTAAATATTCATCAAACACTTTAACAACGAAAGATGGTAAAGTTCAGTTTGAAAATAAAGTTATGGTAAGAGATGATAATGGTGTGGCATTTGATCATCCAATCTATAAGTTAAATGTTGTTCCAGCTCAAGGTGCAACTATGGTTTTCTATCTTTATTATGAAGATGAACAAATGGCAAAAGAAGTGGCTGAAGCACACGATAAAAATACGTTTGAAACTGCTAGATTTGTTAAAGTTGAAGAACTAGAAGATAATAAAGATTTCTTGTTGTTTAATTTGAGTGAATATGTTGAAACAGGAACATACACTGTTAACATAAGAACTTTGGCAAGCAATGAATCAAGTGCCGGCAACTTCATAAACGCAGTTGAACCGGGTGGTGAACAAACAAATGTTTACTATAAATTGAGTGAAACACAATTTGCTCAAAGCAATGGTGCTTTGCAATTCAATTTAAGTTATTATTTAATGGATGCAATACAAAAACCATATTATAATTATGAAGTCACTCTTTACGACACAGTAAATGATTTAACCTATGTTTATAACATTAACGAGTTAAGTGATGGAGTTAAAGTTGAAGGAAACAAATTTATTTACACATTGCCAAATCAAATTTTGGTTGACGGAAAACCTGTTGCAATTGCACCAGACCGTGTTTATGAAATCAAGATAAGAGCATTGAGTGAAGATGAATCTATTTTAAACGGAACTTATTTGAAAGTTTCAAATTCAGATGTTGTTTTAACCTTTAAAAAGTCACTAGGAATAAGTGGTGCTGACGATGAAAGAATGCGTGTTGAAAATGGTGTTTTAAAATGGAAAATCTTAGACATGGAAAATTATTTAGGAACAGAAATTAAAGTTTCTTTCCTTGATGAAAATTTCCAAACAAAAACAATCATAATAAACACTTCAACAGCAGTTTATGATAATTATGGAGCATATCAATATCATTACTATGATTTCACAAACGAAAGATATAGCTTACAAGGTGCCACAGGTGTTGCTGGAATTTATAATTCATTAATTTATAACCTTGCTGGCGGAGCTAAAGAAGAAAGAGAAATAATTTACACAATTGAACTTATAGTTAAAGGAAAATCTAAAGAAGAAATTGCAATTTTAAATAGTAATTCTTCAATGATTGAAAATGTTTATAGGTTGTCTAGTGTTGATGAAAATTCAGTTAGAACAACAGATGGAATTTTAACATGGAACACAATAAAAGAAGATGTTTTAGATGTTGAAGATATCATCTACGAAATCATTATTGATGGTGAGGCATTAGAAGAATCAATTAAAATTATTTCACCAAATAATAGTTTGGATGTTTTGAATGAATTAGATTTGCCTGTTGGAGCATATTCGGTTAATGTTCGAGCAATCGCTAAAACTTTGGAAAGCAAGATTAATAGCAGATGGTTAGAAAGCAATATTGAAGGTTTTGTTCAATTGGATAAAGTTGATTTGTCTTCTGTTAAAATTGAAGGTCAAAACATTGTTTGGAATGCTGTTGAACATGCCCAAGGATATAGGGTTGTGTTTAATTATATTGATTTGGATGGAGTTGAACAAACAATCGAAAAAGATGTTTCACAAACTAACTTTGAAACTCCGGCAAATAAAGTTGGAGAATTTAAGATTGAAATATCAGCAATCGGTGTTGGTGATGGAAAATTGTTTAATGGGGAATCAATCGTGTTTGAAAGCACAGACGAAGTTCCACTTCCTGTTGAAAGCTTGAGCTTTGATAGCGCAACAAATCAATTTGTTGTTGAAGTAAACACTGAAGATGAAGAAAATCCTTTCACAACAGGAGATGTTATTAACATTGTTTATGCATTTAAACCTTCGCAAGAATTTGGTTTTGGTGAAGAAACTAAAGAAATAATTGAAATTCATTATAATGGAAATTCAACTTATTATCATCAACTAACAGAGATGGGTGAATATTTTGATATTTATGCTCAAGTGGTTAGGGCAAACACAGCACCGTCAAATAGTGTTTCTGCACCTAATGTTAATTATCATTTGTTTGCATATGGAAATGGAACTGAATCAAATCCATATAGAATTTCTAGCGCATATCATTTGTTAAATATTAAATATTTCCCTCATGCTCATTATGAATTAACTCAATCAATTGATGTTTCTTCAGTTGATGCTAATTCTCAAATAGCAGAAAATGGTGCGTTAATTGCCAGTGAATTCAGTGGCGTTTTAAACGGAAACAACAAAGCAATTGTTGGAAACAACACAGAAAACTTAATTATTAACATTGAAAATCAAACATCATTTGCATTGTTCGGAAGTTTAATTAAAGTTGGCGAAAATAATCCAACAATCAAGAACTTAACAATAGGTTCAAATGATTTTGATTTCACAATCAGAAATTATTTTAACGAAAGCTTTGACTTTACTGCTAAAAATGATGTAAAATTATCATTGATAGCATCAACAGCAAACAATGCGGTTATTGATAATGTTAAATTAATAAGAGTTAAAATGTCTTATGAGCATTACAACAACTCAGTGCAAAAAACAAGCGGTAGCTTGCATATTGGTGGAATGTTTAAAGAAATCACAAATCAAACAATAATCACAAATTCATATGCTGATGTTGAAATTTCTGTTAATGCTAAAATTAATGAAAATGTTGATGTTTACATTGCTGGTGTTGCAACGATGGCAAACTCTTCAAACATTGGAAAAACTCAAGATGGTGAACAAGTAAAAGGCGTTGATGTTAACTTTAAAGTAGTAACCAACACTGCGAACTTATTTGACTATGTTGGCGGTTTGATTTCAAATGCAGAAGGAACAAACGCAAATAAAATGCAAATTAAAAATTCAACAGTTGATTTCATTGTGGAAAATTCAAGCTTGAATATCACATATGTTGGTGGCTTGATTGGTGTTGCGAAATTTGCGGAAATTAACAACTGTGAAACAACAGGAAGCTATTCAAAATCAAATATTGGAAACAGTATCTATTTAGGCGGTTTAATTGGATTTGCTGATAGCGTTCACATTATAGATTCAGGAACGTTGATAGAATTTAACATTTCAATTTCTAACACAAATAACAAATTTATTGGTGCAATTGTTGGTTATATTTCAATCAGTGCTGGAAGCAGTTCTCAAATGAACAATTGTTATTATAGTAACTATACAATCGAAAAAACAAACCTACAAGGCGGTTTAACAATTGGAATGTATGGTGACAAGGCATCCAATGTTATAATCAGTGGTTGTTATAAGAAAAACGAACAATAGGAGAAAAAATGAATTACAATGACGAAATTTTAGAAAATAAAGCTTTTAATTTCTTTAAGCAACTAATGTATAACATTGCTTTGGCAATCTGCATTATGTTAGTTGGAGTTTTGGTTTTAACTTATGGATTTAAATATAATTTATATTCAGTTGAATCAGGAAGTCAAAGACCATACATAATGGAAGGAGATATGGTTGTGGTTAAAGCGCAAAAAGAGTATAAGGTTGGAGATATGATTAAGTTTGACACAACCTCAACAAAATCATATCCAACCACTCACCGCCTTATTGCAATCATGAAAGATAGCAATGGTGTGACAAGGTATATTTGCCATGGTGATAATGTTCAAGATTTAGACGGTTCACAAGCAGATCAAAAATATGACGATGATATTGCGTATATTGAAAATTTAAGAGAGCAAGGAAAAGATTTTAATGCAATTGTGGTGGCTTGTGGATCGCTCATTCAAGCACCAACCTTTGATCAAATTGATGGAAAGGTTGTAAATCACCTTGATAATTATGGAACATATTTTCAATTCATCAAATCTCACTATATGTTATTAATTGCTTTAGTTGCAGGCATATGGTGCATTAGTAGTGTAGTTCAAAATGAATTAGATATGAAAAAATCTAGGAGACTATTTTAGTGTTTAAAAAAGCAAAAACCAAAAGAAATTTAATTTCAATTTTATGCGCTTGTTTGAGCGCGGTTTTTGCTTTTACAATTGGTTTAACTTATGCTGCCAAATCACTTCAATTAACTTATGATGAAGCACCACAAGTAACAAGTGCTTATCTAGGAAATCAAGAATATCATTTAATTAATGACACTATCATAAATCCGATTCCTTTCGGTGAGGGGACTCATAATTTTGAAATTGCACTAGAGTATGCAATTGATTATAATTTTGATGTTCGCTTTGATTATAAGTTGGTTTGGTCAAATGGAAGTGATGCAAGCAATGTGGTTTTAAATTTTGCTAACAGAGATAATATTATTTACGATGAAAATCACATTTTCCTTGCAAACACAATTGAAAAAGGAAACGGAAAAATAACAATAATCAATGGTGTGGAATTTGTTGATTTAACAAATGAAACATATTATGGTCAAACATTGCAAATAAAAATTAATGCAGTAAAAATTTATAAACAAGAACAAAGTTATGTGTTAAATTCGCATATATTAACCAGAACAATTCGATCTTCTTTATCTGCTCAAATGTGGATAAATTATAAGAATAGAACCACAGCAAGTGAAAACTATGTTTTAATGTATAACCAAAGAAGAAATTTTGTAAATGGTGTTCCTTATCCTGGTTTTGAAACTGCTTATAAAAAACCAATAACAACAACACAAATAGATCAAGAAACAACCAAAACTGAAGTTTCTGGATCAAAGTGGCTTGGTGGAAACAAAGCATATGCAGGCGTTGGAATGTATGTTGTTAGTGGAAATTCTTCCTTAAAGTTGCAAGTTAAAGTTGCAGCAATTTGGAGAGAAAATAAAAATGGTTCTGTGTCAAACGTTGGAGATAAAAATATCATATCCGAAGATAGCATAAAATTGAATTACTCAGATGAATGGGAACATTCTTCTTGGGATTTATTAAAAATGTGGGAAACAATGACGTTGGTTTTTGAAATTCCTGCACAAACAGCTTGTTATATTGACATTTTAGAAAATGTTGAAATAACAACAGCTAGTAAAATTGCAACAAACAAATATGATGCATATAGAGCAGTTATTAATTCAATTATAATAAATCCAGGATTAACAGAAAATTCTGCAAATCTTGAAACAGACTTTGAATACACTGAAGCTTCAGCAGATTATATTCAAATGAAAACCATTAAAAACAATTCATTGATAAATGAAGATTTAGATGATTATTCAAAAAAATTAGTAAGTGTTAAAAACACATCAGGCTATTCAAACAATTTATATAGCGCAAACATTAGCTCAGCTTCTTCGCAAGATTTCAACACAAGTGTTAGCGCAATTAATAACACAAATAAAACGCAAAAAATAATTTTAACATATTCATTAAAATATAATATAAGCAATGGTAACATTAAGTTGATTAGTGATGAAACCGGATTAAGAGCGGATGAAATGATCAATGAAACCTACACAAGTGATAATGCGTTTGTTAGTGGTTTGTATTATTCTTATTCAGTTGACGCAACAACTCACTTGATAGATTCCTCAAGTTACGAGACGGAAATAATCTTGGGGCCATATGCTAGTGTTAGCTTGGTTGACATGTATTCAGTGGCAGCGTCACTTCAAAATGCGGTTTCAACCAAATTTAAGGAAGCTGAAACAACTGTATATTATGATGTGTGGACTTATTTAGACGTGGATATAACATCAGTTTCTGAAGTTGAACCAAGTGAAACGGTTGAATATTATAGTGAAGATGATTATTTAATTTTTGAAACAGTAACAGGAAAAACAAGTATTACCGTTGATGAAAGCACAATAAATGTGACCACTGTAAGTTTAAGGGTAAAAAATAACACAAATAAAGTAATTAAAGGCATCACGATTTCTTCTGTTGCTGTTAAAGAGTTAAAACTTGAAGATTTTGGTGATCCTATTGATAACAAACCAAATGATTGGGATTCTAGTTATTGGAAATATTACACAAAAGAACAAGATGGAAGTTTTACACAAGTCACATCAAACGAATTAAATAATGACACATGGTCAAAAAACACATATTATTTAAAATCTCAATCATATGAAACTTTAATAACTGTTGAAAGTGGGGATTTTGTTAAAAACAATTCAACAAACACTTTCAGCAATTCAACAATTGAATTATTGCCAGGTGAAAGCGTTGAGTTTGCAACCGCAACAGCAAAAAATTCAAACACAGGCAGTGTTATAACGGCAGGTTTTGCAAAAACTTCATCTGTGAAAAACTCAAATGAGTTTATGTTAATTAATAAAGGAACAACAAATGCATATTTTGTTAATCATTCAACAGGTTCTTATTATTTAAGATTTGTTGGAAATGTTTCTTCTAGTGTTAGCGAGTTGGTTTCAACAGATATAACAATAACTGTTGGTGAAGGCGAAAAAGCAGAACAAATTGAAACAAAAAATAATCACTATATTGGAATTGTTAGACCAGGTCAAATAATAAATATGCCAATGACAAGTTTCTACCAACTAGAAATTGTTCCGATTGAAAATAATGGTGTCTTTTCAGCGTCAACATTGTCTAACTGGAACAGTAGTGCTATAAATAAAATGAAAGCTCTTTTTGGATTGAGTTAAGGGGGAATATGAAAGCAGGCTTAAAGCATTTAAAAGTTATTGCTTCACTAATTTTATTAGTGACAGCTCTTTTATGCGTGATTAATGCCTCTTTCTCTTATTTTACTTCAACTCCACAAAAGAGTGAAGAAATGTCTTTTACAGATTTAAACGTTAGATTTGTTTATAGAAATTATAATGATCAAAACGCCCCTGGCGGTATTAATCAAATTGAAGGAGATGTTCTTCAATTATATCCAGTTGATGGAACAATTGAAAGAGAAACTCCTTTTGAATTTTCATTAACAGATGGAGGTGATCCAATTGCTGCGCTTGCAATTCAAAACCCATCTGGTTCGTGTGATTGTTATGTTAGATTTTGGATTGATGCTTACATTGTTAAAAAAGATGGAAGTTTAGATAAAACAACAAATTATGGAAAATACTTTGTGCTTACAGATACTGTGTCTGTCACTATTCCTGTAACAAAAGGTACGGTTGATAATAATTCAGCGGGTGCTGAAGATTGTTATTACCTTAACACTGCCTTGACAGCACAAGATGGTATTGCAAGAAATATTGGAAACAAATTAACATTAACAGACGCAAGAACTGAAAATGTTCCTGTGGAAATTCTTGGTGAGTCATTGAGAATATTTATTAGTTTAGAAGCGGTTCAGTCAAAACACCAAGCATTTAAGCAAGCATTTAATGACGCGCAAAGAGGATATTTAAATTCTTGGACTTAGGAGTAATATGTTTATAAGGGGCAAAAACATTTCAATAAGCTTTTTATCAGTGTTTATAATACTGATAACTGTTTTATTGTCTAGTGTTGGTGTAACAAACTCTTGGTTTACAGGAAATGTAAAAAATGGAATTCGTGTTGATGTTGTTGTTGCTAGTTTAGATTTGCAACTTTATCAAACAATTGATTCGAAAGAAACAAAAATTTTAACAACTGTTAAAAATAACGAAGCTGAAACGGATGGAAACAACACCACAAATCCTCAATATTTAGTTTTTAGCGGTGCGTTGTTACCGGATGAGTATGTTCCAATAACATTAACGTTAAAAAATGAAGATGTTGGATCTTCGTCTATGTATGTTAGATTTAAATTTGAACTTTATAGAAGAACTATCAATGGTGATGTTTTAGTTCCAATAGAAATCACACCTGGCGGAATTGCTGATGGTAAGTCTGGTGGTTTTGGAATTAAAACGGGAGACAGTTCAGGTTATTTCTATTACCAAAATAGCTCACAAGAAAATTCAGTGTTTAACACTGGAGAAAATGCGGTTTTGTTAACACAATTTAGAGTTCCAACGTCAAGCTTTGTTGATGAAAATGGAAATATGAAACTTGTAAATAGTGACACATGTTATATAAGAATAACAATTGAAGCATCAATATATCAAAACTTTACAAATGCTTAAAAACAAAAGGAGGATTGACTTATGAAAAAAGAATATAATAGAAATACCATGAGTGATATGCCAATGGATTATTCTTTCAATCCTTCAGTGGAAAAATTTAAAACAAAAACAATTAAAGAAAAACAAAAAATTAATGCTATTGGAAAAAAAGCAAATGGTGCAAGCAAAAATAACACTGATAAAAAAGCAAAGATTAAAAATAAAGAACCAATAAACCAAGCAAAAACAGAACTTGGTGAAGATTTAGAAAAACTCAATGAAGAAAATATCAAAACTTATCGATACAAATCAAAACGAAACAAAGTTGTAATTATTTTGTTGGCAGTTGCTTTGGCAATTGCCATTACAACAGTGGGTGTGTACATTGCAATTTCAAAACTTGAAACAAATTGCAATATGATAGTTTCAGGCGCAAACGCTAAAGTTTATGTTGGCGGTAAAGAACTCAAAGAATTCAGAGCTCCTTCAAATCTTCAAAATGATAGTGTTTTAATATTAAACATTCAGTTAAAAATTGAAGAAGAAGGGGAATTTGAAATTAGTTTCTCTCCTAAATGTTATCAAAAAGGGGTATTATTATCGAACACAAATGTTTATGGTCTAAATCATGATTTATTTTATGAAAAAGGTGATGGAACTTGGTGTTCAAGAGCGTCAATAAGTGGAAATCAATTAATTGATCTTTGTGTTGGTATTACGTTAGATTATTATGCAGTTGGACTTAATGTTGATAACTTCAGATTAGATTTTTATATTAATTTGCAAAAAGTATAAGGCTATGTCCTTATATTTTTTTATTGCAAAAATTCACATATTTGGTAATCAAAGATATTGTTAATTTAGTGTTAATTTAGTGTTGATTTTTTGTTTTTGATATGGTAAAATGTTTGCATGTTAGAATTAAAAAATATAACATTTAAAGTAAATGAGCAAGGTCAAGAGAAAATTATTCTTGACGATGTTTCGTGTGTTTTTGAAGATAAATGTGTTGTTGCTCTAACCGGTCATAATGGAAGTGGAAAATCAACACTAACAAAAATAATTATGGGTATAGAAAAGCCAACTTCAGGTAAAGTTTTATTTAATAAAAAAGACATAACCAATCTTTCAATAAGTGAACGAGCAAAACTTGGGTTGACATACGCATTTCAACAACCTGTTTTGTTCACAGGGTTAACAATCAAAGATTTGATAGATATTGCAACAGGGGAGGAAAACTCTGTTCCGAAAGCATGTGGTTATTTATCAAAGGTTGGCCTATGTGCCAAAGAATATATTAATAGGGAATTTAACAAAACGCTTTCCGGCGGTGAGCAAAAAAGAATTGAACTGGCTCTAGCTTTGGCAAAGGGTGGAAAGTGTTTGATATTTGATGAACCGGAAGCAGGAATTGATTTGTGGAGTTTTGACAAACTAAATGATTTATTAGATAAAAACAAATGCTATATAATTGTTAGTCATCAGGAAAAGTTCTTAAAAAATGCTGATAAAATCTTGTTGTTGAAAGATGGTAGGGTGGAAATGTTTGATTCTTCTAGTAAAGTTTTAAAGAAGATGAAACCAAATGTCTGCTCTAAAATTCAAGGAGGGAAGTAAATGGATAAATTAACAAAAAATTTACTTGCTCAAATTGCTAATCTTCACGAAATTCCAACAGGTGCATTTTCATTAAGGAAAAATGGCAAGGGTGAAATTGTTCAATCAACAGATAATATTCAAATTAAAAAGAAAAATGATGGGTTGGGAATTGAAGTTTTAGTTCGTTCTTCATGTAAAGGTGAAGCATGTCATATTCCGGTTGTTGTTAGCGAAAAAGGTTTGTTTGATTTCACTTATAACGATTTTATAATTGAAGAAGGTGCGGAAGTAACTATTGTTGCTGGTTGTGGCGTACACTCAACTGACGAAGCTGGTCATAATGGTGTTCACACTTTTAAAATTGGAAAAAACGCTAAGGTTACTTATGTTGAAAATCATTTAGCTGTTGGAGTGGGTAAAAACAAAACATTAAATCCAGTAACAAAAATAACAATTGAAGATGGTGGTGAGATGTTCATTAAAACCACTCAAATTGGTGGTGTTGATTATTCAAACAGAAAAACAGAAGTAAAACTAAAAAACAATGCCTACCTTAATGTTGAAGAAAAAATATTAACAGATAGATTTAATATTGCAAAAACGGATTTTAAAGTTAGCATGCTTGGAGAAAATTCGAAATGCAATATCGTTTCAAAAAGTGTTGCAAAAGGTGAAAGCGAACAAGAGTTTAAGTCAAATCTTGTTGGGAAAAACTCTTGCTATGGAAGGGTTGAGTGTGACGCCATTTTGTTAAACAATGCAAGGGTTGTTAGTGTTCCAAAAATTTCAGCGTTAAACAAAGATGCAAGCTTGAGCCACGAAGCAGCTATTGGAAAAATAGCTGGTGAACAATTAATAAAACTTATGACTTTAGGATTAAGTGAAAAAGAAGCTGAAGAACAAATTATAAAAGGTTTCTTAAGATAATAAAAATCTCTCTATTTAAGAGAGATTTTTTGTTTCAAAAAGCTTATGGTTTAAAACTGTATACAAATCTGTAAAAATATGGTATAATAGTAATTGTGGAGGCGATAATATGTCTGAATTCAAAAACAGAATTATAACCATATCTGGAGAACCTGCTAGTGGTAAAAGTACGGTGATACAAAAAATAAAAGAAGATTATGAAAAACAGGGGTATACAGTTCATGTTTTTTCAGTAGGTCATGAATTTAGAAGAATAGCTCAAGAAAAGGGCTTAACAATTGATGAGCTTAATGACTATATGACTCAAAGAGAAAATATAGACCAATTAATCGATTCAACAGTTGCGCAAAGAGGGAAAGAAATAAATTCTAAAGAAAGACAAGATGATATATACATTTTTGATTCTAGATTAGCATTTCACAATATACCAGGTTCTTTTTCAATAAGATTA
>JAZONT010000024.1:0-1591 GCA_045654665.1 Candidatus Onthoplasma sp. | reverse complement strand
TTCATGTGCCCAAACATCAACATTTTCAGCCATAGGACTGCTTGGTGTTATTGGATAAATCATTGCAACTTCATTAAACATATATGCAATATTTGTTGCTGCAGTGTTTCCATCTATTGTGATTTTTTTCATTGTTTCCCCTTTTGTTAATTCTAGTATAAAACAAGTTTTATTTTATTGCAAACAATTTAATAAATATATTTATTTACTTTATATTGTTTTTGTGATATAATAAACCTATGAAAGATTTACACATTCACACAAAATATTCAGACGGAGAACTTGATGAGTTTGAAATAATTGACGAAATTTTAAAAACAGATGTTAGAGAATTTGCAATTGCCGATCACGACACAATTGAAGGTAGCAAGCGAGTTTTTGAAATTTTAAAAAAGCAAAATCCTCACAATTTAATTTTCCACACAGGTGTTGAACTTACTTGCAGAGTTAATGAATATTTAAACGGAATTAATGTTCATTTGCTTGTTCAAGATTTCGATTACAACAATCATCAATTATTAAAATTAATTGATGAAATTTCAGAATTGAGATTTAAAAAAATTCAAGTTATGAAGAACTATGTTGAAGAAAAATTTAACATCAAAATTCCACAAAACTTAATTGATGAAAAACTAAAAAACACTAATTCTTTTGGAAAACCTCACCTTTATTCAATTATGCAAACACTTGGTAGTTTCGATAGAGAAAAATATTATAAAACTATGAATGATTTAAACACAGCACATTTAAAGCTAGATGCTAAAAAAGTGATAACATCGCTAAAAGATTGCAATATTGTTCTTGCACACCCTTATGAAATTATGGATGAATATAACTTCAACATTCAAGACATTGAGAAATTAGTTGCTTATTTAAAAAGCTTAGGGTTGCATGGAATTGAAACTCATCACAATACTCAAACAAAACAACTTCAAGTGCAATTAAGTGCAATCGCTAAAAAATATGATTTATTTGAGAGTTTTGGAAGTGATTTCCACGGCGAAAATGTTAAACCTGGCCTAAAAATAGGTCAAATAGTTAAAATAGAAAAGGAATAATATGCGATATTTAATGATTGTTCAATATGATGGAAAAAACTATAATGGTTTTCAAAAACAAAAAAGTGGCAACACTATTCAAAATCATTTGGAAGATGCTTTAAAAACCATTACAAAAGAAGATGTTTTAACAACAGGAAGTGGCAGAACTGACGCAAAAGTTTCAGCATTTATGCAACCGGTGCATTTTGACACTGAAAATGAAATCGACACAAAAAAAGTTCTAAATTCTCTCAATGGAATTTTACCTAATGATATTAAAGTTTTATCATTGATTGAAAGCAACATTCACGCAAGATTTGACGCAAAACAAAAAACATATTGCTATAAAATGTATGTTTCCAATGTTGATTTACCGCTATATAATAACGCCCTTAAAATAAGCCCAAATCTTGATTTTAAAGCAATGAAAAAGTTTTTGAAATTAATTGTTGGAACTCACGATTTTAATGGGTTTCAAGCAAGCGGAAGCGAAACCGAAACAACCGTTCGCACAATTCACTCCGCTAAGCTAAAGAAAAAAAATCAATATT
>JAZONT010000023.1:0-6586 GCA_045654665.1 Candidatus Onthoplasma sp. | reverse complement strand
GACACTATATATAATATATATACCTTATATTATAAAAAAAGAAGATATTCTTTATGCAATATCTTCTATGTATACATTGAATATTAAATGTTATTAACATCTTCAATTGTTTCTTCTGTTTGTTCCGCTACTTCGGCATTTGGACCAACGGAAATAACACAATCTCCCAAAACTATTAATTTATCTTTTTCTTCAACCTTATCAAGAGATGGATCATAATCTCCAATTTCATCATCTCCAACAACTGAAAGCTCAGTGTTTTCTTCATTCTTTTCTTCTCTTACTTCTTCTAAAGACTGTTCTTGTTGAAGTTCTGCAAGTCTTTCTTTTTTTGAAAGGCGTGATCTTTTGAGATTTAATAAATTTACGCACGCTCCTGTTCTTAAATTGATACGTCTTTTATTTTCAGTATCCAAAAAATATACCGCATTTGTTTTTCCATCAATGAAGAACATTTCGAATAAATGTGAATAAAGAGTGAAGCGATAAGTTTCAGTAATATGCAAGTTTTTATCTAATTTAAAAGTGATTTCCTCTTCTTTTTGATTTTGAGAAATCCAAATAGTGTTGTTTGGATAAACCTCCATATCGCCAAAAACCCTTAAAGGTTGGACAGATAAATAGTTTGTTGCTATCACACTATCTTTTGACACGATTAAAGCTTTAGGATTTTTAGTTGAACCACCTAATGTTTCGGCCAAAGTTTTTGGGGTTGAAGACAACACAAGGTTAGCGTCACCTTCTTTTTGAATTCTTCCTTCTCTGTTAATATCCTTTGAGCCTTCCATTGCGGTTGACAAGATTGCATAATCTTCTGTTACAAAGCAATTTGAATAGCAGTTATGAGGAACAATGCAATTTCCCATCTTATCATAAACAGCATAAGTTTCTTTTGAGGTGCTGTTTGCAAATTTACCATCTTCCTTTGCTAAGATAAGATAATTATTGCTTTCACTATTCCCAAATTCACATGGATAACCTAGCACTTCACCGTTGATATTGTAAAGATCGTTCACCGCTGTGTTTGCACGATAGAGTTCTGTTCCTTCCACTCTTTCAAAAATGCCATTTTGAATCAATAACGACATTGGATATTTCTTCGCTAATAAGTCAGCAGATTTAAATTTTAAAACATCCCTTTTTAATAATCTAACTTGTAAATTTTTCAATAAACTCATAACAACCTCCTCTAAGTTTTGATATAATATCACATTTTTTAAGTGTTGTCAAAGTTTTTGGGGTCTAAAACGCCAGCAATTATTAAAGCTTTTAACTCAGGTGATAAATTTTGAATTTCTTCGGTTAAAGACTTTGGCTTATTGTCTCTTTTCGCCCTACGTCTTGGAATATATGGCATTGTCATATCATTAAAACCTTTTGGAAGTTCCACTCTGCTTGGTCTTGAAGTTGGTTTTCTTTTTTGCAAATAGCTTTTGAATTCATCAGTTGAAATTTCGCTTTTAGGAATGTATTCTTTCTTTTCTGGCTCAATTTCTTTGGGTTCTATTATTCTTTCTTCTTTTTTTATTTCCTCCAAAGTTTTTATGGCAGCGGGTTTTTTATTTTTTTCTTTTGCTTTTTTGATTTTCTTTGGCAAAACCATGAGCAATGCAATAAAAGGCACTGCGCAGACCATTACTATTAAGAAAGTTTCAAAATTTAACATTTATTATTCCTTTTAGAAAAAGCCCAACTTTACGCTGGGCTTTTAAAGTGAACTATTGCCCACTATTACATTCCTTCATGATTTGGTCTTCCATCATCTTTTGGTTTTTCATCTTTTGCGCCACTAATTGAATTTCTCATTTTAGTGTCTGCAGATAAGTTTTGAAGTTTATAATAATCCATAACTCCAAATTTACCATTTTTCATTGCTGTTGCCATTGCTTTGTGAACTTCACTTTCAGCAGCAAGAACAATTGCTTTCATCTCTTGAGTTTTTGCTTTCATTTCTTGTTCTAATGCAAGCGCTTGAGCCTTTCTTTCTTCTGCCGCAGCCTGAGCTATTTTCTTTTTGCTTTCAGCGTCTTCAATTTTAAGTTTTGCACCGATATTGCTTCCAATATCCACATCGCAAATGTCAATAGATAAAATTTCATATGATGTGTTTTTATCTAAATGATCTTCTAAGATAGTTTTAGAAATTATTGAAGGATTTGAAACAATTTCTGTGTGAGTGTTTGCCTTACCAATAGCTGTTACAATTCCTTCACCAACACGGGCTAAAATTGTTTCGGTATCTGCAGTTCCAATTTGACGATCTAATTTTGCTTTAAGTGTAACCTGAGCAACCGCTTTAACTTGAATTCCATTTTTTGCCATTGCTTCTATCCAGTTTGTTTTAACAACTTTTGGTGTGACACTCATTTTAACTGCTTCAACAACATCACGACCAGCCAAGTCAATCGCTTTTGCCATTTCCAAAGGCAAATCTAGTTTGGCACTATGGGCTGCAATAAGTGCATCAACAACTTTTTCAATATCTCCACCAGCCATTAAATGAGTTTCAAGTTCAACAACTGGAATATCTAAACCAGCTTTTTGTGAAACTATGTAAATATTAATTATTTTTTTGTAATCAACTTTACGCATTTTCATTCCAATTAAACGCATCATGGAAACGTGAGCACCTGACACTAATGCTCTAAACCACACATTTATTGGCACCAAAACCATAATTCCAGCCAATATTACAACAAAAACTGCAAGAACTATTGAGAGCACTGCCCAGCTTGGCATTAATAACATTGAATTAAACATCTTTTTCTCCTTTTACTCAAACCACTTTCTAACCATAATGGTGTTATCTTTTATTTCAACAACTTTGATATTTGTGTTTGGCTCAATATATGATGAAATTGACACAACATCATAAATTTTACCTTTAATTTTAGCTTGACCACCAAGGTCGAGTTTGCTTATTGTTTTGCCATTTTTTCCAACAAGACGACGAAGTTCTCTATCTGCTTTATTATAGTCTGTTGAAAGTGTTGTTCTTCTTTCAAACAACCCTGTTTTTCCTAAAAAACCAAATTGAGCACCCCAAACCATAATCATAAACACAAGAACAAAGAATGCTAAAACTATTAAAATTAACCCTAATGATTGATTTATGTTTAAACCTTGGCAAATTCTAACAATCACGCCTGCAACGAGCGAAACAATTCCACCAACACCAAAGAAGCTAAAACCTGAAACAAACATTTCAACAATCATCATAACAGCACCAACAATAAGCAACAATGCCGGCAACCAGTTCATTTCCGTGAATATTTGAGCAAATTCCATCTTTTTCTCCTTAAGTTGAAAAAAGTATATCATAAATTTTGCATTTGTCAATACCAGTTTATTGATTTGTTACACAAATTTTCTTACATTCGCAAGAAAAAAAACTCAAAACATTTGAGTTAATTTTTTATTTTATTTTCTCTATAGTAATAAAAAAAATATTGCTGAGCATAACCAGATAAATTCCCATACTTTTCGCTTAGTTCTTTAGTTATCTTTTTTCTATCTGTTTCTTGCGTTTTATTTATGTTATTATAAACCTTGTTAATCCAAGTATCCACAGGAAAAACATCTTTTACACCCAGACCAAAAAGCATAATACAATTTGCAACTTTTTCTCCAATCCCTTTAAGTGAAGTTAAAAATTTGAATTGTTCATCTTTGTTTTTTTGTTTTAACATTTGAATTTGCTCGTCACTTAAGCCTTGAACAGTTGAAAACATTTGCTCTGCTCTGTAACCAAGACCTGCCTTTTTGAAATCATCAACACTTGCATTTTTTAGTTGTTTTAAAGTTGGAAATGCAAAATACGAGCCCAAATTCGAACCAAAATGTTCACACAGATATTCGATAGAATTTTTTATCCTTTTAATATTGTTATTTGCTGAAATTATAAAGCTTATTAACATTTCATAAGTGTCATTGTTTAAAATTCTTATTCCATGACCATAATTGACTGCAGGTAATAAAACTTTGTCTTGCATTAGTTCGTATTTTATTCTTGAATAATCTGTTTTCAAATCAAAAAAATGTTCAAAATAGTCAACATCTTCTGTTTCTATTTCAATTCTATCATCAAATGTGGTAATTTTTGCTTGTTTATCAATTGAATTAACCACCGCATAATTTTCATGAATTTTAAAACGAAAAATTTGACCACATTCTAAAATCTGCTTAATGTTAAAGTCTTCTTTATTAAATAGTGTTATTTTGTTATTACCATTTATATATTTCATATTATATCTTTTCAATTTTGTAAACCGCTATTGCTCCATATTTTTTTCTTTTAATATCAAAATCTTCGAAATCAAAATTGAATTCTTTCTCTTCGCTTGTTTCGAAGATTATTGTTGCATTTTCTTCTAAGAGTTCTCTTTCAATGAGAAGATTGATTGCATTAATCCCAAAATCCGTTTTGTATGGCGGATCTAATAAAACAATATCAAATTTTTCATTAGTTGAGTTTAAAAACGATAAATAATCTTTATTAACAACTAGATAATCTCCGCTAATACCTATAAGGTTTTCATTAATGATTTTAATTGCATTCTTATTACTATCAACTAAATAGGTTTTTTTTGCACCTCGAGATATTGCTTCAATTCCCAGTGAGCCTGTTCCAGCAAAAAGATCTAACACAACCGCATCATTAACTTCAAATTGAATAAGGTTAAAAATTGACTCTTTAACCCTATCAGTTGTTGGTCTTGTTGAATCAAGTTCAAATTCTTTTAACTTTTTCCCACGATATTTTCCAGAAACTATTCTCATAAAACTATGATAAATCAAAATTAAAAAAAAGGCAAGAAAAAAGTTTGGGTTTAACCCAAACTTAAAATCTATTCTGCTTTATTTTCTTCTTTTGCCGGAGCTTCTTTTGCTGAATCATTACTTTCAACAAATTCTTTTATTAAAACTTTATCTTGTTTATCCATTTTAAAGAAAACTACTAAACAAGCAGCAACTCCTGCAACTAAAACTAATGCAACAATATACCAAAATGAAAATACAAATGCCATATCATTTCTCCTTAATTAATTGTATTGTAACAAAATAAGATGAAAAAGTCCACTAATTTTCATAGTTTTCTATGAAAATAAATTTTGTTGTTTTCACCAAAGAAAAAAGTTCCAAAAAGGAACTTGTTTCAATAATATTATTTCTTAGTTGTTTTCTTTGCAGTTGGTTTAGTTGCAGGTTTTTTAGCAACACTTTTTGCTGCAGCCTTAACAGCAGGTTTCTTTGCTTCAACTTTCTTTGCTGTTACTTTAACAACTGGCTTTTTTACTTCAGCTTTCTTTGCAACTGGTTTTGCAACCACTTTTGCTGGAGCTTTTACTTCTGCCTTTTTAGTTTCAACCTTTTTTGCAGCTGGTTTTGCAACCACTTTTGCTGGAGCTTTTACTTCTGCTTTAGCTTCAGCTTTTTTTGCTGGTGCTTTAGCTACTTTTACAGGAACTTTTATTTCTGCCTTTTTAGTTTCAGCCTTTTTTGCAGCTGGTTTTGCCACCACTTTCTTTACTTCTGCTTTAGCTTCAGCTTTTTTTGCTGGTGCTTTAGCTGCTTTTGCTGGAGCTTTTACTTCTGCTTTTTTAGTTTCAGCCTTCTTAGCAACCGCCTTTGTTACTTCAGCTTTTTTAACCGGCTTTGCAACTACTTTTGCTGGAGCTTTAGCTGCAGGTTTTACAACAGGTTTCTTTGCTTCAGCTTTCTTTGCAACTGGTTTTGCAACTACTTTTGCTGGAGCTTTTACTTCTGCCTTTTTAGTTTCAACCTTCTTAGCCACAGGTGTTGTCTTAACAGCAGATTTAGTTTCAGCTTTTACTTCTGGTTTTGTTTCTGCGACTGCAGGTTTAACTTCAGCTTTAGCTTCAACTTTCTTTGCTGTTTTCTTAGCCACAACTTTCTTTGCAACTGGTTGAGTTAATTTTTCTTCTTTTGCAACTTTTTTAGTTGCAGGTTTTGCAACCTTTTCTGTTTTTTCTGCTGGTTTAACCTCTTCAACCGGAGTGTTGTCAACAACTAAGATTTTTTCTTGAAAATCTTTTTTGATTTTTTTATCCTGTCTAACCAAAACGGCAAGAACAATGGATAAAACAACAACTACCACAGCAATGATGATTAAAATCCACCAGCAGTTCTCTATGAACCATTCCATAATTTTTTACCCCTTTTTTATTTTGATAATATCATATTAACACTTAATTTCAATAAAAACAAATGTTTTTTAAAAGTTTTTTGCAAAATATTACAATATTTTTAATTTTTTTACATTCAGCATTAATTTTATGAATTAAAAAAAACCACTCAAATTGAGTGATTCTTTTAGCATAAAGAATTATTTAAGTTCAACTTTTGCACCAGCTGCTTCTAAAGCTGCTTTAAGAGCATTAGCTTCTTCAGTTGGAACATTTTCTTTAACAGTTGCAGGAGCACCTTCAACCATAGCTTTAGCTTCCATTAAGCCAAGACCAGTAGCTTCACGAACTGCCTTGATAACTGCAATTTTGTTTGCACCACATTCAGTGAGCACAACGTTAAATTCTGTTTTTTCTTCTGCTGCTGCAGTTGCTTCACC
>JAZONT010000022.1:0-2028 GCA_045654665.1 Candidatus Onthoplasma sp. | reverse complement strand
ATCAATAAAAATATTTAAATAATTTAAAATTTTTCCGTTTTTTTCTTCATAATTTTCATTAATTAAATTTTTTTCTAAATTGTTTTTAAACTCAAAAATTTCAGCAATATCTAAATTCAGCTCTTTTAAACCAACATTGTTCTTATACTCAGTTGGTGAAAATCTAACAGCGGATAAGTTATTTAAAATCTTCAAATTTGTTTTGAAACTCATGTTTGAATTTAATTGTTCCAACACACTGATAATCGAGTTTAGTTTTTCTTGAACCAATTTGTCAAATGTTGAATAAGAGCTAATTAATTCGTTAATAATTTTGCTTGATAAATCACATATGTAATCATTAATCACTCTTTCACTTTTAATACTATCACGATATTCACTTTCAACATCTTCCAAAAACTTATCATAATCCTCAATGTTAATAATGTTATTATAGTTCATCATAATCAATTCTTGAAGATTATCTAAATTTCTTCTGTTTCCGCCAAATAAATCTAACATAAAATTAATATCATCAATTTGATTATATTCATCAAAAGTTTTCTTCATTGCTCTAGTGAGATAATAATCTTTTGTTGAATCACTGATAATTTCAATGTTAGGACTAATCTCTAGTTCATAAAAATATTTTTTAATAGTTTTAGAGGCAAAGCCATCAATTGTGTCAATGCTTGCAGTGTCTATCTTTTCAATAATCTCTAAAACCCTTTCCTTATTTTTATCTGTTGTTTGCAACACGTCTTTAAGCTTTGAAATTAGTCGTTCTTTCATTTCTCCTGCAGCCAAAACAGTGAATGTTACCACTAACAAATTTTCAATCTCAACTTCCCCACTTAAAAGAAGGTTAGAAATTTTTTCAATCATAACAGTTGTTTTTCCACTTCCCGCCCCCGCGCTCACAAGTTGATTTTTCTTGTTTGCTTTAAGGATATCTGCTTGCACGCCATTAAACACTTTCATCTTTAACCTCCTTAAAACTTGATAAATCCACCTTGTTTATTTCTCTTAAAACTACGTTATTTGAGTTCTTTAAACAAATATGCACATATGGGCAATAATCACAAGGTTTGCTAACACCGCTTGGTGAAGGAGCAATATAGCCTGATTTTATTTCGTCAACCGCCTGCTCACTAATCTTTTTTGCATAATCTTTAAGAGTGTTTAACTCATTAATATTTAATTCTTTATATCCGCCCATTTTTGAAACCTGACCAGACTTGTTTAACTTAACGTTAACAATGTCACTTTTACATCCAGCTTCTAGACGCTTATCAAATGCGTGAACCACAAAATCCTCAGCCAAATAAAAACCTTTTAATGAATAAGAGTTTATTTGTTCTTTCATGTAGGCATTATGAAGTGGAAGATAAAAACTTCCAACAACTCGTTTATTTAAAACCCGTTCCATAGCTAAAGAATATAAAAACAATTGCAATTTATTGCCATAATACAATTCTTTTAAAGTTGCATCTGCCCTACCCGATTTATAATCAACAATTCTAAACATATCATTAAAAATATCAATTCTATCAACTTTTCCAATAATTGAAATATTGTTTAATTTTAGTGCATTTTCACTTTTAAATTCTTTCTCAAAAAATTTAGGTTCAAAACTTGAATTGTTGTCAATATAATCAACCGCATTAACAACTCTAACCGCCTCGTCAATAAGGTTGGTTAAAATTGGACTATTTGCATTTAACTTTAATCTTTCTTCTTTTTCAACGCATTTAAAAACTTCTGTTTTGCAAAACTCATAAATTTCTCCAACTTGTTTTTTAAGTTTATAATACTTAAACATAATTTCATGCAAAACATTACCAATGTCTAATGCTAAAATTTTAGTTTCCATCCTTGGTTTAATTTTTAGAACATTTGTTAAAAATGCATATAGCGGACATTTAAAATAATTTTCCAAAGTTGTTGCAGAAATAAAATTAAAATCGTCAAAAATATTTAAATTTTCATTAGAAATTTGATTAAAATCTTTATTTTTTATTAAACTTAGTTCATTTTTATTTAATTTTT
>JAZONT010000021.1:0-2568 GCA_045654665.1 Candidatus Onthoplasma sp. | reverse complement strand
TGTCAAATAAATTTAACTGTGTGAAAAAAAGATTTTGTTTGAAGGAATAAATAATTAAATAAGGTAAAAAATAAATAAAATAAAAAATAAAATATTTTTTTAAAAAAATTAAAAAACTTGTTAAATTTAGTTGATTTTAATTTTTTAAGTTGTTAATATTATGTCATAGATTGGCACAAATTAAGTTAATGTGCAAATTAAGGGGGAAATTTATGAATATGTTTTTAGCAAATATAGCTATGTTGTTGGGTGATGTGGCTGCGTACGAAAAAGAAGCTCTTCCACAATGGTTGCAAGCATTACTTACAACAGTTAAAAATGTTATCAATCCAATTTTAGTGGTTGTTGCAACAGCAGGTATTTTGTATGCAATCGTGGTTGGTGTTAAATTTGTTAAGGCAGATAGCAAAGATGAACGTGAAGAAGCAAAACAAAAATTAATCACAGTTATCATTGGTATTGTGGTAACAATTGTGTTGATTGTTGTGTTTGTATGGCTTGCTTGGGCATTTGAAAATAATGTTTTCAGTTTCAGCAATTCTAAATTTGGTAAATAATAAAAATTATGGCGATGACAATTCATCGCCTTTTTTTATTTTTTGATGTTATTGATATATTAATTTTATTTGTTTTTATTTAATTTAATTGTTTTTTGTTGTTTTTTTTGTTATAATTATTGCATCTAACAACAAAACATATTTTCGTGAGAAAATTGTTTTCTTAAATAATTAATTTTTTAAAGCAAAAAATAGTTTTGATAAAAAATAATTAATGTTCACAAAGAAGCAAACGAGTTAAAGCTTATGTTTGCGAAAGAAATGAGCAAATTAGTTAAAACGAGAATTGTGACGAAGGAGGTTTGCATGGAAGAATATGATGATGAAGGCAGTGAATTAGAACAATTTATTGAACAAGATGAAGAAGAAATGTTAGCACTTCAACAAATGCAAGCCGAACAAGAAGAGCAACGCAGAGTTGAAGAAAGATTGTTAAAAAACAAATTAAAATTAATTAAATCAAATGTTGCTGTTTCAAGTAGAATGTCTTTAAAAGAAAGTGAAAAGAGAACAATAAAAAAAGCAAAACAACATAAGAGTTTGAAGAGTGATATCAATCAAATTAACTCAATTTTAACACTTAACAAAGGGAAAAACGCATCAAAATTAATGTCGGCAAGCCCAGTTTTCTTCTATGTTTTAATTGGTGGATTAATAATACTTTTGATTATCGCGATTATTGCAACCGTTGGATCAACTATGTCTTGGCTTTTTGGCGATGAAAGCAATAATGAAGGCTCTAAAGCTGTTTTTGGAATAACAGGCAAAGATTTTTATGGCGCAAGAATGGTTTATGTTGATGATGAAAGGGCAATTCAAACCATAGTTCAAAACTATTCTCAATTTGTTGAGGATGGAATTGAAACCGCAAAACTGATTGAAACAATTAATGTTGATGGAACGAATTACAACATCTCATTAAATATTGATATTGTTGTTCCTGAAGATGAATATTTTTTAACTTTAAATGAAAATAATTTTGCTGAAAATTACGCAAGTTTATATAATATTGTTTTTAACGACATTGCAAAACCTATATATAAAGCTGATAACGGAGTAGATTTTGCTGGTGCAAACATTATTGATTGCGTTAATGGAATTCAATATTTTGGTTTTGCAAACATTAATGAAATTGCGCCAAAAGTTGCTGAAAATTTAATTCTTCCTTCTAATTTTACTGCAACTCAAGAAGGTGGTGAAGCGGTTAGCGATGCAACAATTTTAGGAAAAATTGAAGATGAAATTGAAAAGAAAATTGTTGAGCATTATACTAGTGAAACCAAATATTCAATTCGCACTGAAAAATGGTTTGTTAAAGATTATATTTTAACCGAAGATAACGAAATGATATCTGGAGTTACAAAAGAAAATTACGTTGCAATGATTTTCATGCCAAAGAAAGATGTTTCATTCACAAAAATTAGTTTTGCAGTTGGAAATGCAGATTTATCAAATTTCAAAATTACCTTAAATGGTGAAGAACTTTCAAGTGATGGAAACAATCTAGGAAGCGAAGAAAAACAATCATATATTTATGGTGGAAAAATGAATATTTCTGCTTCTAAATTTACTTATATTAATGAAGAAAATTTAACATTGCTTGATAACATCAGTTTGTTTGACATTGTTGAAAGTGTGGATAATTATTCAACTTACTTGGAAGAAAAAACAGGCGAACACTCAACAACATATTTCACGTTGTGGCAAAATGGTGTTGTTGTTAGAACTGAAAATGGTGAAGCGTTTAGTTTTGTTGAATATGAAACCACGTGGAAATCTGCATCCTAGTTAGATTGCTCAACAAGTTCGCAATCGTTAACCTTTTAAAAATTGTTGTTGAATGGTCAGTATAACAAATTATGGAGTGGAATTAAAAAATACAAAAAATAAATTTTAAATATTTCTTGCTTAAATGTTGTTAATAGTATATAATATTATTAAATTAGCAAAAAATTTAAATGAAAAAACTCAAAAGAAATTATTGCCTTTTGCAATAAGAATTAAGGAGAAA
>JAZONT010000020.1:0-15329 GCA_045654665.1 Candidatus Onthoplasma sp. | reverse complement strand
AGTCAATTGTTTTTATGACTTTTGTCATAATTTTATAATTATAATGACTTTTGTCATATAATATTAATATGAGTAAATTTAGTGAAAGATTAAAAGAATTAAGAAAAGCAAATAATTTATCGCAACAAGAATTATGTATTAAGCTAAAGTTTCAAATTACCCAACCTGCGATTGCGCGTTGGGAAAATAATGAACGCGTTCCAAATTTAGATGCAGTGATAATTCTTGCTCAGTTTTTCAATGTTAGTTTAGACTATCTTGCTGGCTTAGTTGATTTTAAATAAAAAAAGACTGAATTAATCAGTCTTTTTTATTCCGTTTGCCAAGATGATGGCATTGTTCTGTTTGCTTTAAACCAATCTGTTTCTTTTAATATAGTTTCGTTATTGGAACAATTAATTCCAAGAGTTTGATTTGGAATTGCAATAATAACTATGTTTCCGTTCATTGAAGTATATTCATCTTTTTTCCAATCAACACAAAGAGTTGTAACAAAAACTTGGTTGGTATACTCTGCAATTCGATTTATAAATGCTTGCGTTGGAAATTGATTATCAATATTTTCCGTATATTCAGGGCTACCTGCACAGCAACAAACACAAACAACATCAGGTTCAATCAATTCAAGTAATCCTGCGCTTGAAGATGTTCCACTTCCATGGTGTCCAGCTTTGTATAAATTCATTTTTGGCAAAGTTGGATTTGCAGGATTAGAATAATATTCAACCATTTTTGCTTCACCATCTTTTTCAAGGTCGCCAGTGAATAAGAAATTTTTACTATCACCCTGGCTAATCATTAAACAAACCGAATAATCATTTTCAGTTGATGCTTCAAATTGTTTGGTTGTTTCATGATTATTATAATCATATTTATAGTAATAATTATATAAAATTTCAAGAGTTATATCGTTTTCTTCATCTAAGACAAATTCTTTTTTTGCACCATTTTTTTCATAAAAACAATCATAAGCTGAATAATGTTTTGCACCCGCATCAATTTCTGCATCTCTCTTTGCTTCGTATCTAGAAAACATTGCAGAATCGTAATTGCTTGTTGCATTACCAAAGTCTATAATTGTTCCAACTTCATAAAGGTCAAAAATACCTTTAGTGGACTTTCCTGTTGCAAATCCAGCATAATGGTCTTGATGCGCATGTGTTACGATAACATAATCTAAAATACCTGTTATGTATTGATTAATATATTCACTAACAGCACTAACACTGCTGGTTCTTGAGCCACAATCAATTAAAACATCAACATCGCCAACTTTAATGTATGTGCAATCGCCTGTGTATTTATTTCCAAGTTCAAGAAAATGCACCGAAAGTTCTCCGTCTGTTCCTGTTAATTCAACCTTTTTTAAATCATGATCATGATAAGAATAAAATTGTTCTTCTGAAACTATTAATTCTTCCGTTTCTGGAAGTGAATTATACCACGAATAACCCGCCCCGCCACCAACACCGATGATGAGTGCAATAACCCACACAATAATATTAATAAATTTTTTCATTAAGAGTTACCTCCTTGATTTGCGGAGTCAATCTCATCTTGTTCAGTTGCTTCAACGAAAGAAATTAATCTAATCTTTTGAATTTTAAAAAGTGTTCCATATTTAAAGTTGTCAACGGTGTATATCATATAATATGTTCCTTCTTCATTTGCAGAATAAGTTCCATCATCATTTTTGGTTAAATTGGTTTTTATTTCAATTTTGCTTGCATCATTTTTACCAAATGCAATAACTTTTGCACCCTCATCTGTGTATTTCTCGCCAATTTGAAGAGTTAATTCATCTTTACCTTTTAATTCAAAGCAATCATTCTTAGTCATCATTTTAACGATAAAAAATCCACCAACAGCACCAACAACTAAAATTAAAACTGCAATCATTATTGCTCCAAAACTTAATTTTTTAAGTTGCTTTTTTGCTTCGTTTTGTTTACGCTTGCTTGGTTTATTATCGCTAAAATCAAAATTCATGCTTGCTTTTTTGCTAGTTTTACTAGCAGTTTTTCTTGTTGCCATAATCCCCCCTTTTCCTTTGTTATATTTGTTATATTGAAATTATATCACATACTTTTTTCATTTTCCAAACAATATTAAACAAAATATATCAAAAAGAAAGTAACTAACAAATTGTTTAATATTAAACACTTTGCAAAATAAATTATTTGACTTTTGAGCGTATTTATAATAAAATTCATTATATATAATTAATGGAGGATATATGGCTTATTGTTCTAAATGTGGAAAAGAAATACATGATGAAGCAGAAATTTGCGTGCATTGTGGTTGCAGGGTTAAAAATGAAACTAAAACTGATGGTAATAATGTGGCAAGATTTTGTTTAACATTTTTCTTAGGATTTATTGGTAGTTTCATAATTAATCACACCAATTTAAAACCAAATGGATGGAAGTCTAGAACTTGGGCTTATTTCTTATTGTCGCTTATTACTTTTGATATTTATCCTTTAGTTGCATCTGTTTGCAATTTAACTTTTAATGAAAATCAATCATCAAACATTGGTTATTTTAAAGAATAAAACAATTTTTTATGAAATAGTTTTGTTGTTAGTCACAAAAAAATCTAGCACTTGGCTAGATTTTTATTTTATTTCAAAATATTTTTAAGAGTAATTGTTTTAAGTTTTGTAACTTGGTCAAAAGTTGTCATAACACCTTCAGTTCCAACACCAGAGTGTTTATAGCCACCAAATGGCATTTCAAAACTTCTGTGGAAACTTGCACCATTAATAACAGTTCCACCACATTCCAAACGAGAACAAACATCAAACGCTGTTTTCATGTCTTGTGTGAACACACAACCTGAAAGACCATATGATGATTGATTTGCAATCTTAATTGCATCTTCCACTCCATCACAAGGAATAATTGAAACAACTGGTCCAAAAATTTCATCATCAATTGCCACATCTGCAGTTGCAGGTATGTTGGTTATGATTGTTGGTTCAATTTGAGCACCCCTTGCATTTCCGCCATAAAGAATTTTTCCACCTTGCTCAACAACATTTTTAATTTGCGCTTGAACTTTTTCACAGGCAGATTTAGTGATTAACGCGCCAATATCTGTTTTCTTGTTTTGTGGATTTCCAACAACTAATTTTTTAACTCTTTCAACCGCTTTAGTTTCAAATTTCTTTAAAACAGCTTTGTCAACAATAAAACGCTTACTTGCACAACAAACTTGACCAGTGTTATACATTCGACCCCAAACCATTTCTTCAACAGCAAGGTCAATATCTGCATCTTTTAACACGATAAATGCATCATTTCCGCCAAGCTCAAGTGCAACATGCGCCAAATGTTTTGCTCCCTGTTCATAAACTGAAGTTCCAGCACGAGTTGATCCTGTGAAAGTTATTCCGTGAACATCCGGATGACTAGCAAGTGGTTCACCTGTTTTCTTGCCATCACCTGTGATAACTTGAACAACACCATTTGGGACACCGGATTCATGCATCAATTCAACCAATTTAATTAAAGTTAATGGATTTTGATGAGGTGGTTTAACAATAATTGTGTTGCCAGCCAAAATTGCAGGCGCAACTTTTTGGTCGAACAAATCACATGGAAAGTTAAATGGTATGATTGCAACCATAACACCCAAGGGTTCACGAACTGTGAGTTGAAGTGTTTTGTCTTGTCCAGCTTCAGTGCCTGCAGGAATAACATTACCATATAAATGCTTTGCCTTTTCCATAAAAGCTTCAAAACCAATTCTAATGTTACCAATTTCAGCATATGCTTGAGTGATTGGTTTTCCAGTTTCCTTACTTAAAGTTAAAGCCAAATCATCAGTGTTTGCATCAACTTTATTTAAGAAAATTTTAAGAAGCTCAACTTTTTTAGAAATTGGAACTTGCTTCCAATTTTGTTGGGCTTTTTTTGCACACTCAACAGCTTTTTTAACATCTTTTGCTGTTGCATTTGGCACAGTGTCAATTTTTCTTCCAGTGTAAGGATTAACAATATTTAAAACACTTTTATCACTAGCATCAACATGTTTTCCATTAATAATATTTTGCATGATTCCTCCCTATTTAGTGATTGCTGTAAATGACAACATCAAACCACCAGTGGTGTTTCTTCCATCACAAACATAACCATATTCACCAAATGTGAATTCCATAATATATGGAACACCAGCAACTTGCTTTTTAATTTCTTTATGAACTTCTTTAATTCTATCACCAATACCGGCACGGCGACCACCGCAGTGAACTAAGTGGTAAGCCACAATTTCTTTGTCACCACATTGTTTCTTTAATGCTTTTAATGTTTGGCCAACTGACTTAATCAATTCATCAACTGTTGCTTCCATTCTAATTACAGCGGTTCCAACAGCAAGATTAGCACCAATGTTCATAGACATATCGTCGTTTGCAAACATTGGATGACGAATTGCAATTAAATCACCAAGTGGATCTTTAACACCAAGCGGACTTGTTATTGTTTCAACCAAAAGTTTATCACCAGCAAATGCTGAAGTTTTCATTTTGCGCCATTTTGCATATTTGGTTACAGCAGGAATACCATCAATTTCAACCAATGTTCTGTTACCTTTAATCTTTGTGATGATACCTCTATCTTCTGTTTCACGATAAGCACCAGTGAATTCGTTTTTGAATCCGTTTTTCATATACATTAATGCAACAGCAACACCTTCACCCGTTGTTTTGCCATCAAGATATAAACTCCATTTTCCAGCAATTGTGTTATCAGCAGCAGAACCACCAAACAATGGAACACGACCAATAACTTTGTTAGCACCTTTTAAAAAGAATTCTTCTTCTGTTGGGCTACTTACCATATACATTAAGCTTGGATTAACTCCAGCAGGAAGTTTCATCATAGCTTTTGCTTTTTGTGTTGCAACTTCTCCTGCACTAATTGCACAAGGATAAGCACTTCTATCAGCAAATCCAACACCAACAACCATTTGTGGATCACATAAAACCATAATTCCAACAAATGGTTTATCACCGCCAATGTAACCTTCAGGCATAATAACACCAGTGAAACTTGTGTTACCAATAACTGGGCAAGAATAAACTTCTTTAATTCCTTTTAAAACTTGTTTAACGTTGTAATCACAACTCATGTATGCAAAAACAATTTTTGCATCTTTGGCTTTTCCAGCCATTTTAGCAGCTTCCAATCCTGCTTCATAAGCTTTAGCGTTTACACTATAACCTGTTAATGCTTTCATAACCATTCCCCCTTTTTTATAAAGCATATTTAGAGTTAAAAACTCTTTCGTTACTATTATTTTAAATAAAACAAATACAAAAGTCATCTGTTTTGCGAAAAAAGTTAAAATTTGTTGAAAAATAAACTTTGTTTTAGCAAGAAAACCAATTTGTTGAAAAAATAAAATATAAAAAAGCTTAGAATTATCTAAGCTTTTAAATAATTAATTAAATTCTTTATGCGATTAACACATTCTTTTTCACCCAAAATTTTCATAATTGAGAAAAGTTCAGGGCTGTTTTCTCTGCCTGTGATTGCAATACGAACAAATTTAGATGTATCGCTAATACTTCCTGCGTAATCTTGTGGATTTTGTTTATATGTTTTATTGTCAACAAAGTTATATTTTAAAGACTTAATTTTAAGATCTTCAAACCAAGAAGAGTTATCCACACTTTCAACATAATTTTGTGAATAATCTGTTAAGAAATCAACTAAATTTTGCTTATTCACAGCACCCAGTTCAAACTTAAATTCAGGTTTAAAGTTAGGTAAAACATAGTTATAAAGTTCAAGCACTTCACTCATGAAAGTAATGTCTTTTCTTGGTCTAGGTGTTCCCCTATCAATTGAGAAAACTTGAATTAAAACATCTTTATTTTTTTCTATCAAGTTAACATTTTCATTTTTCCATTCTTTTGCCCAAGCAAGTAATTTGGCATAAACTTTTTCAGGCGTGTATTTTGAAATTATAGTTTTACTAATGTCATTCAACTTTGCAAAATCAAACATTGGGTTTGTAACACCAATTTTGTTAATTGCAAATGGAAATTCAGTGTAATGCAAATCCGGATTATTTCTTCTCCACATTTCAAAATCACTATTAAGTAAATTTATTAAATATTCCACAACAGCATCAGTTGGATAACCAACTCTTAAATAATGACGAACATCTGCAAAAGGATCTTTACGCTTGCTAATTTTTCTTTTATTGCCCGTTGCCTCATCAGGAACGCATATGTTAGGTGTGTGAGCATATTTAAAAGGTTTATACCCAAACGCATGTGAAAGTTCAATATGAACAGGAAGTGATTGATACCACTCTTGACCACGAATAACAGTTGTTGTGTGCATCAACATATCATCAACAACATGAGCAAACGCATAAACAGGAATTCCGTTAGATTTAATTAAAACATCATCTTTGGTGTTTTCTCTAACTTCTTTTTCACCCTTAATTGCATCAATAAACCTATAAGTTTTTTCGCTATCTCCACAAGATTTTAATCTCAACGCATATGGCTTTCTTAAACTCAATTTTTCTTTAATTTCATCTAAAGTTAAATCTCTGCAAGGGTCTTTAACTTCCAAATCATCAGTTTGTTCTAACTCTTCTTCGCGTCGTTTTAAAATTTCTTCTTTTCCGCTTGCCATTTCGCAAAAACATGGAAATGCTTTTCCACGTTTTACAAGTTCGTGAGCAAAAGCGCGATAAATTTCAACACGCTTACTTTGAACATAAGGTCCATAATCTCCAATTTCATCTAAATTATCACCGCGATAACCTTCATCTGGTTTAAGACCAAATCTAACTAGCATATCATATGCAATTTGACCAGCATTTTCAACTTCACGCTTTCCATCAGTGTCTTCTAATCTGCAATAGAAAATGCCATTAGTTTTATTTGCTAACATTCTGTGAACAACCGCTTGATAAAGTTGACCAATATGCAAATATCCCGTTGGACTTGGCGCAATACGTGTTACTTCGCCCTCAACATCTCTTGGTTTATATTTCTCAAAGTAAAAAGGTGTATCCAAACAATTTGGATACAACAATTCTGCCAATTCACAATATTCTTTTTCTGTCATACTAAAATGCTCCTAACCTAACATAATAACCAACATTTGACTTAAAACATTGGCATATGTTGAAATTGTGTTATAATTTTCTTCAATAATGCTTGCGCATAATTTTTGTTGTGCTGAGGCACTATCTGCAGCAGAAACTGCAATATAATCAATTTCATTGCACGCATAAACATATTTGCTGTTTTCATTGTTTAAAACAGTTTGAATGTTTTGCGCTTGAACTGCTAAATTAAAGAAACTTGATTTATTGTCTTCATGATTAGCTCTCTCTGTTGCTTTATCTTCTTTTAAACTTGCAACTTTTAATAATTTTTCCATATAAGAATCGTTGTTATTCCCATTATCAGTGTAGTAATTATTATCGCTCAAATTAAAATCATCAGTCATTTCAACAAAACTTGAACTTAATAAGCTAATTTCCCATTCAATTCGGCTTCTAATTTTGCTTATAACCATGTTGGCATTAAAATTTGTTCTTCCAACTGCATAAACATTTGGATTTCCGTCATTTAAGATGTTGTTGAAATATAAATTTGCTAAAGTGTTGTTAAATTTTCTTCCATTTTCAAACATTGCATCGTAAGTTTTGATTAAGTTATTAAATCTTCCAACACAGTTAGATGAAGTTGGATTTGATTGAGAAACTAAAATCATTTCAGCAAACAGGTTAAAACATTGGTTAACATCACTAACAGATTTTTTAAATTCAATTAAATCTTGTTGTGTTTGATTCTTTATTGCAACATTTTTAGTTGCTGAATTATTTGAACATTTTGCAACATTATTGCTTGCAAACATCATTAAATTTTCAAAAACAAAATTATAGTCATTAAGGATTTTATATTCGTTTGTGTTGTCGATTATTTCTTGCACATTCCCATAAGATGAATAATCAAATGAAAGAACTCCACCATCCAATTTGACATTGTTATTTTCGTTTGCAATTGAATTATAGTCCGAAACTAAATTGTTTAAATTATAGCCCTTATCTTTTCCGCACGCGGAAAACAATGATGCAAAAGGAATTAGCATCAAAACTAATATTAAACTTAAAATTCTCTTTTTCATGTTTTATCCTATAATTAACTTAAAATAATATGTTGCCAATCTTTCCATTAATGCTTGTTCTGCGCTATTAACAGATTCAATATTGCCAGCAAAATTTTTTGCAAACAACAATTTATCACAACTATTGTAACACTTAATAAATTCAGAACTATCAAGTGTGAAATTGTTGTTAATTATTACATAACTACTATTTGCATCGAATATAATAATTGAATTTGCTTTTGCTATATTTAATGAACTATTAAGTTTGACTACACCACTATCAACTTTGGTTGAGCTAAAATCGTTTATCACCACATTGCAATATATTTCTAAAACGCTAAATTTTGCATCGGCGGTTTTATCAACATTTGAAATATGTGCATTAATCATGTTTGCAAGTGTGGCATATTGAACAAGATATAAACAAGACTGATTAAATAGATCATTTGCGCCAAGAGTTTTATTAAAATAAGTAGATTCTTTTTTGATATTGTATTCATTTATCATTGCTGTTAATAGACTTCTTGATGAGTTAACAGCCCTCACTTGAGTTGCAATCTTTTCATCTTTAATTTGAGTGTTATTTTCAATATAGTAAGAAGATAAATTATAAATAACATTATTTAAATTTACATTTGTTGCCGCAATCATAGTCATTCTATCATCTGAAATTGATGTCAAATCGGTTTGCAACTTTGTTGCAACTTCAGAATCCGCCAGTGCTAAAATTGGGTCTGTTGTGTTATTTTTTTCTTTGTGTTTTCTAAAAAAGAAAAATACTGTTCCGCCAATAACGCCAAGAACTAAAAGAACAGTAATAAACACCTTTAAAAATTTTTTCATGCTTTAATTATAATAATTAAAATACTCAAAGTCAATGCTTTGTTAAAAAATTTTAAATTTATGAAACTAATTTGCTTTATTGCGATAAGTTCGTTAACTTTTAATAAAAATCGTTTGCAAAAACAATTATGATTATTATATAATATTAATATGAAAACAATATTAATAACAGGTGCCAGCGGAGGCATAGGCAGTGAAATTGCCAAAAAGTTCACAAAAAGTCAAAACAATGTTATTTTGGTTTACAACAAAAACAAGAAATCAATTCACACCATGAAGCAAGATTTTAAAAACTGCAATCTTGAAATTTTTCAATGTGATTTAACCAAAACAGAGCAAATTAATTCAATGATTTCAAAAATCATTAAAAATTATGGGAAAATTGATTATTTAATTAATTGTGCGGGAATTAGCAAATCACAACTAATTCAAGACACAACCGAAAAAGATTACTACGAGGTGTTTGACACAAATATCAAATCTGTTATTATGCTAACTTCTGCTGTTGCAAAGCACATGATAAGTGAACAATATGGCAAAATCGTCAATATCTCTTCAATGTGGGGTCAGGTTGGTGCAAGCATGGAAAGTTTATATTCCGCAAGCAAGGGAGCAATGAACACTCTAACCAAATCACTTGCAAAAGAACTTGGCCCAAGCAATATTAATGTTAACGCTGTTTGCCCAGGATTAATAAACACCAAAATGAACAAAGATCTTTCGGCTGATGCTGTTCTAAACATAGTTGAAAACACCCCAATTGGAAGAATTGGAGAAGCGGAAGACGTTGCAAATCTTGTTGAATTTTTATGTAGTGATAAGGCAAGTTTTATAACAGGCCAATTAATTACTGTTGACGGTGGTTTAACTCTATAATTTATATTAAAACACAAAAAAAGAGTGATTTTTTATTAATTTTCACTCTTTTTTTAAATTTTAAGCGATTTTTTGTTGAGCTTTAATTTCTTTTGCTGCTGTTCTAGTTTCAACAATTCTTTCACCAACACACCAAGTTGCAATTAAGAAACCAGTTGTGATGAGAGATAAAAGTGAAACAGAAATGAACAAATTAAAGAAGTTTAAAACCAAACCAGTTCTAGTTGTGTTTATGAAATATAAAATTCCTGCCATAATAACAGCTAAGATGCTTAAAACATAAACGACAAGTCCAACAAGCGTTTTACCTTCATTGTTGCCTGTGCAAATAATATCAAAGATAACCGCACCAACAACAACAGCAATCCAAATAAAGTAAACCACTTTTGCCCACATTGCAAGATCTCTAACTATTAAAGCATAACCAAAAAAACCTGCAAAAACAAGCGTCATGATTGCCAAAGTGTAATAAACAATTGTTGACAACATTCTTTTATTTTCAACACTCATAAGTCCTCCTATGAGTATTATTTTCAAATATTTAAATTTTATTCAAATTATTTTTTATTGAAAATTATTTAATTATTTTATTTTTTCATGATTTTTATTAAATTTTTTGATGTTTTTATTAATTTTTTTATCATTAATAAAAATTTTAAACAATTCACAAGTTGGAATAATTAAAATTGATGCAATAACAATTATTAACCATTGAGAAAAATTTAACGCTTGCAAACCAAACAATTCCCACATAAACGGAGCACAAGCAACAATCAAACCAAGAACAAGTGTTAAAATAAAACACAAGTTAAATGTTTTATTATCCAGTAAATTCTTTTCAAAAATGCTACCATTAGTTTTGCAATTCACACTATGTAACAATTGCATAAATACCATTGTGAAGAAAACCATTGTGCTAGCAACTTCAGGAGAATAACAAAACACACCAACAACAAAAACAATCATAACAATCACGGTTTGCAAAATTGATTGATAAATTATTGAAATTCCAACCTTGCCACTAAAGAGCCCAGCCTTAGGATTTCTTGGCGGAGAGCTCATCACTTCTTTTTCAACCTTTTCTAGTCCTAGCGCAAAAGCTGGCAAACTATCCCCAACCAAATTTATAAACAACATTTGAGACGGCAATAAAAACGTATACTCTGGAAAAAACATTAATGAAATTAACATACCAAAAACTTCCACGCAGTTTGTTGAAATTAAAAATTGTAATGCTTTTTGTATGTTAGAATAAACTTTTCTTCCTTCTTCAACCGCAACAACGATAGAAGAGAAATTATCATCGGTCACAACCATATCTGCAACATTTTTCACCACATCTGTTCCACTCTTGCCCATTCCAACACCAATATCTGCAATTTTTAGGCTTGGAGCATCGTTAACACCATCGCCCGTCATGGCAACTATTTTGTTAAGACTTTTATATGCACCCACAATTCTAACTTTATGTTCAGGACTAACTCGTGCATAAACTTTAAACTTATAACATTTTTTCTTTAATTCTTGATCAGTAAGTTTATCCAATTCTTCGCCAGTTATAACTTCATTAATATGCTTTGCAATCCCCAATTCTTTTGCTATCGCAAAGGCAGTTCTTTTGTGGTCACCCGTTATCATAATAGGAACAAGTCCTGCACGAAAACATTTTTTAATGCTATTCTTAACTTCAATTCTGGGATTATCCATCAAACCAACAAGTCCTAAAAATGTTAAATCATTTTCTTGGTCATTGTTTGGATTATAACTAGCTAAATTTTTAACAGCAAAAGCAATAGTGCGGTAAGCTTTATCTGCCATATCGTCAATTTCTTGCTGGATTTTTTGTTTCAACGCTGAAGTTAATTCAATAATTTCATTATTCAACTTAATATATTTACATTTTTTTAAAATTATTTCTGGCGCACCCTTGCTATACTGTGTTAATCCATCTTTATTAACAATAACCGACATCATTTTTCTAGAACTATTAAAAGGCAGTTCATGAATAATTTTTGACTCTTCAATATTTTTTTGTTTTAAAGAAAATTCTAACAAGGCTTTTTCTGTTGACTCACCAACAACAACTCCATCCACAACTCTTGCACTATTGCACAGTCTTAAACAATTTAAAAAATCATAATCAAAGATTTTTATATTATGTTTAAAATTTTCTACAGAATCAACCACTTCCATTTTATTTTGCGTTAATGTTCCTGTTTTATCTGAGCAAATAATTTCACAGCTGCCTAATGTTTCAACAGCGTGAAGATGCTTTATAATGCATTTCCTTTTAGATAATTGTTGCACACCAAGTGCCATAATGATTGTTATAACAGCAGGCAAACTTTCCGGAATTGCGGCAACTGCTAATGCAACAGCAGTCATCATTGCATCAACAATAGATTTACCCAAAATAAAACTTAAAATCATAACCACAATTGAAACAGCAACAACTGTCCATGTGATAATTTTACCAATTTTATTAATAGACTTTTGAAGAGGTGTTACCTCTTTTTTTGTGGAAAAAATAAGTTTTGCAATTTTTCCAAGTTCTGTGTTTTTCCCAGTAGCAACAACAACTCCTGTGCATTTTCCGGTTGTTATCAAACTTCCAGAATATATCATGTTTGTTCTTTCAGCTAGTGGTGTGTTTTTATTAAGTTGTGAAGTTTCTGTTTTTTCAACTGCAACGCTTTCCCCAGTTAACGAACTTTCATCACACGCAAGATTGTTAGTTGATATCAACCTTATATCTGCCATAACAACATTTCCAGCTTCAAGATGAACAATGTCACCAACAACAAGGTTAGAACTTTCAACACTAACAAATTTTCCATCACGCAAAGTTTTAACATAGATTTTATTATATTTTTGAAGTTCGTCTATGCAAGATTGTGCCTTAAATTCTTGCAAAACACCAATAATTGCATTAATTATAACAATAAACAAAATAACAAAACTTTCAAACAAATCACCATAATCACGACTTTTTATTGCAATCACAGTTGAAACAACCGCCGAAATCAGCAAAATGATTATCATCACATTTAAAAGTTGTTTAATAAAGCACTTAAAAAAAGAAAGCTTTTGAGCCTTATCTATTTCATTTTTTCCATTTTCTTTTAAACGATTTTGAGCTTCTTTCTCAGCTAGTCCATTTAAACTTGTTTTATGATTAATTAAAACCTCATCAATTTTTAAATTGTGCATATATAATTTTATTCTCTAAAAAAAACAAATAGAACAAATGAAAATCTTAAAACTCAAGAAATTAAATTGAATTATTTATTATAATGTGATATAATAAAACTATGGAAAGAAAAATTAACGAAGCTCTACAAGTTTTTGATGAAAAAGAATTGTTAAAAGTTCAAGAATTTTTAAAAATAGCATCAGACATGACTTTAAGTGATGATAAAAAATTAGAAGGAATACTTTACTACTCTTTAACCTTAAACAAATTATCGTTGGAACAAATTAAACAAGATTTTGATGAAAAAATTTATAACACGATTTCCATTTTAGAAAAATTAGATAAAATTAATTATTCTCAACAAGACACAGAAGCCGAAAACATAAGAAAAATGTTCTTTGCAATCACAAAAGATATTAGAATTATAATGCTTAAAATTGCTTTTGTTGTTGTTGATTTAAGATATATTGAAAATAAAAGCGAAGAAGAAAAAAAATCATTAGCATCATCAATTTTTGATTTGTTTGCCCCACTTTCAGCTCGTCTTGGCTTATCAACTTATAAAACAGAACTTGAAAACGGTGCTTTCAAACTTAAAGAACCCAATCTTTATAATGATATTCAAAAAAAGGTAGATGCTCGTTTTAATAGTCGACAGCCAATTGTTGATAAACTTACAACACTTGTGAAAGACTGTATGCAAGACCTTAATATTGAAGGTAAGGTGTATGGACGAAAAAAACATATCTACAGTATTTATAAAAAAATGCAAGACCATCCACTTGATAGTATTTACGACTTAGTTGCAGTTCGTGCACTTGTTCAAACTGTGTCGGATTGCTATGCTTTACTTGGAAGACTTCACACTATGGTTGAGCCATATAAAAACAGATTTAAAGATTATATTTCAACCCCAAAACCAAATGGCTATCAATCACTTCACACAACTGTTTTGTTTGAAGGTTTCCCTGTTGAAATTCAAATTAGAACTGAAGAAATGCATCAATACGCTGAATATGGAATTGCATCTCACATTCTATATAAAGAAAAGAAATCAAAACAAGACAATTTAGATGTTCGTCTTGCTTGGATGCGTCAAATGCTAGAAAATGAAAATGCTTCAATCGACGATTTAGCATCTTCTCTTGGTCAAGACATTTATAATAATGAAATTTTTGTTCAAACCCCTAAAGGCAAAGTAATTTATCTTCCAACAGGCTCAACACCAATAGACTTTGCTTACAGCATACATAGTGAAGTTGGAAATAAATGTGTTGGTGCAAAAGTTAATGGAAAAATGGTTCCAACTCATAGCGAGCTTCACAACGGCGATGTGGTTGAAATTGTTACCAATCCAAATTCAAAGGGCCCTTCAAGGGATTGGTTGAAAATTTGCAAAACTCATGAGGCAAGAAGCAAAATAAACACTTTCTTCAAAAAAAATATGAAGGAAGAAACAATCAAACTTGGCAAAACCATGCTTGAATCAGCAATAAAAGAACAAGGTTATTCTGTTAGCAAACTTATGCAAAATGGAATTGATGAAATTCTAAAACAATACAATTATGAAGAAGTTGATGAACTTTTTGCAAACATTGGAACAAGCGCAATTCCAGCTCGTGCTATTGCAAATAAACTAGCATCAATTTATCAAAAACAAATCAAAGCAACAATTGAAAATCCAATTAGAAACACAAACGTAACTTTTGCTGAACCTAGCGAAAAACAAATTGATTTGAAAGGTCTTAACAACATTTTAATAAAATTTGCAAATTGTTGTCACCCAATGTATGGCGATGACATTGTTGGTTTTATCTCTGCAGGACGCGGAATTATAATCCACAGACGAGTTTGTCCTAACATATCATACTTTAGAGAATCCAGATTAATTGACGCATTTTGGAAAGATGTGCAAGAAAAACCAAAAAAAGATAAGAAAAAAACTGACAACATGATATAAACAACTAAATGTTTATATCATGTTTGAAGTAAACTAAATTTACTTCAAATAAGTCAGTTTTTTTTGTTGCTTACTAAGCAAGAACTGGATGTTTCTTAATAAGAATTGACACAATGTCAATAACCCAAAGAATAGCCCATCCTAAGATGATCCAAAGGATACCAATAAGAACTAATCCAATGTTACCTTTTACAGCACCTTTCACAATACGGAAAATTGCCCAAATAATGTCCAAACCTGGCAAAGCGAAAATAACTTTAAGCCAAAGTGGAGCGTTCTCAAACCATTTAACCATTCCTTTCATATCTATCTC
>JAZONT010000019.1:0-20451 GCA_045654665.1 Candidatus Onthoplasma sp. | reverse complement strand
AATTTTTTTTGATTTCTAGAATAATTATAAGTATGTTTTTATTATTTTTTACTGAATTTTTAAAAATAAAAAATACACCACGATATGTGGTGTAAATTGGTAGTCCCAAGGGGAATCGAACCCCTGATACCACCGTGAAAGGGTGGTGTCTTAACCGCTTGACCATGGGACCGCGTTACAACTCTCGAAATTGTCAAATTGCATACGCAATTTTCGACCTTTTGCTCGGTTATTCCTTTTCCCCTTCAAAACTTCGTTTTGTGGGGACTCCGAAATTTCTTTCGGCTTTTATGGGTGGTGGCGGTGGGTAGAATCGAACTACCGATCTATCGGGTATGAACCGATTGCTTTAACCGCTGAGCCACACCGCCGTGTTAAACAAATAAAGAATAACAAAAATTTTTACATATGTCAAGATATTTTTTAAAATTTTTTTAAATATTTATTTTAAAGCTCAAAACAAAATTAATGAAGCAATAGAAAATATATTAAAAGAAGAAAATAAGAATCTTGACAAACAAGTTAAAAAATCAAAACTCATTTCTCAACATAAAATATTTTTTGAAGAAGGTGATATTAAATAAAATAGCAACAAAAAAGAACGCAAATTGCGTTCCTTAATTTTGAAACTATCCACGAATACCAAGCTTAGCTTTAAGCGCACGTGCTTTTTCAATGTCTTGTTCAGTTAAGTAGTCTAACAATTTTTTTCTTGTTGAAACCATTTTGTTAAGACCACGAGTTGAGTGCTTATCTTGCTTATTGCTTTTTAAGTGAGTTGTTAAGTTTTTAATTCTTTCAGTGAGCAAAGCAACTTGAACTTCAACTGAACCAGTGTCGTTTTCATTCTTACCGAATTGTTTAACGATTGCCTTCTTATCGATTGTCATAATTCTCTCCTTTTAAAATTCATATAATTAATTTGAATTTGATTCGCCATTAACCAAGGTTGCCGTTGGAGTGTCGTTCAACTCTTGTTAAGGTACAATGTTATTTTAAAGCATATTCTAAATTTTGTCAATACTTTATTCACATAAATTTCACTTTTTATCACACAATAAATTTCATAGGAGATTTCCATGAAAAAGTTATTGTGGATTAGTTTAAGCATTTGTTTTATTATGGTTGCAACGGCATTTTTAATGCCGAGTATACGAAAAGTAAACTCCCTTCCTGATGAAATGGTGGTAACATATCAAGATATTCAGCAAGCAAATGAAACAGATGAATTTTCTTCATTTATTAATTTGGAACTACCTAAAAATATTAATGTTGCAACAAACGGAGAATTAACTGAAACGGTTTTAAATATTAAACTTTTCAATTTCTTTACAATTAAAAAAGTTCCTGTAAGATTACTTACCGACACCGATGTTTACGTTGGTGGTGAAACTGTTGGTTTTAACCTTTTTAGTGATGGAGTTATTTGCGTTGGAAGCAATGCTGTTGCAACAAAAGAAGGAACAAAAGAGCCTTTTAAAGACAGTGGTCTTGTGGAGGGTGATGCGATTTTAAAAATTGAAGATATTGAAATTGAAAACATTGAAGATATTGACCGCATTATTAATCTTCCAACTTTTGCAGGACATGAACTCACATTAACAATTAAGAGAAATGATAAAGAACAATATGTTAAAATCACACCTGTTTTTGATGTTTTAACACAAAAATATAAACTTGGTTTATGGGTAAGAAACAACGCGAGCGGTGTTGGAACTCTAACTTACGTTAAACAAAGTGATTTTAGATTTGGTGCGGTTGGCCATCCAATTGTTGATAGTTCACTTGGTGAAAACTTTGAAGTGGAAAGTGGAAATATTTATAAATGTCGTCTTCTTGGAATTAAAAAGGGCGAAAAGAATAATCCCGGCGAAATTAAATCTTCAATAAACCTTAGTGATGACTCAATCGGTCTTGCCGACACAAATTGCAAATATGGTGTTTATGGAAACATTTTAAACAAAAGTATTATTGATGCAGAGAGAACTGCAACTCTTGGCGGAAGATTAAGCGTTAATTTGGGGGATGCAAAAATTTATTGCAATCTTGACAATGAAGGTGTTAAGGCATACGACATTAAAATTATTAAAGCCACCAAACAAAATTCAGCAGACGACAAAAGCATGACAATCAAAGTAACCGACAAAGAACTACTTGCAAAAACCGGCGGAATAATTCAAGGAATGAGTGGAAGTCCTATTGTTCAAAATGGTAAAATTATTGGTGCGATAACACATGTTTTCGTAAACGACCCAACTCGTGGTTATGGTGTTTATATTGACTGGATGATAGACAACTAAAAAAGACCATAATGGTCTTTTTTTAATTTTTTAAATATTGATTTAATTCATCTAATTTTGCTTGTGACAATTCTTCAACACCTTCAAGGCGATATTTTAAATTAAGTGTTTTATATTTATGAACACCAATGGTTTTGTATGGAAGCAATTCAACTTTTTCCACATTTTTTATTGTGCTAGCAAATTGTTTAAGTTTTAAAATATGTTCTTTATCGTCATTAATTCCAGGCACAACAACTTGGCGAAGCCAAATCTTTTTATTGTGCTTTTGAGCAATTTCTAAAAACTCAAAAAACTTGTTCATTTTTTGCCCTGTGATATGAGTATATTCCGCTTCTTCAACTGCTTTAACATCCAAAATCACAAGGTCGGTATATTTTAATATTTCATCATATTCGCCAAAGCCAAAACCAGCAGTGTCTAAGCAGGTGTGGATATTTTTTTCTTTGCAAATACGCAAACATTCAAGCAAAAATTCCGGTTGCAAGAGTGGTTCGCCTCCAGAGAATGTTACACCACCATCTTCGCCAAAATAATTTTTATACTTTTCCACTTTTTCCACTAATTCTTGTGGACTAATTTCAACCGCATCAGCACTATTTAAATTCCATGTTTCAGGATTGTGACAGTAAACACATCTTAATTTACAACCTTGCAAAAATACCACGAACCTAATTCCCGGTCCGTCAAGTGTTCCTAATGTTTCAATTGAATTAATAAGTCCTTTTCTCATAATTAGATTCTTTCATGGAAAGTTCTTGCAATAACTTCTTCTTGATGTGCACGACTGAGTTTATTAAAATTAACAGCATAACCAGAAACACGAATAGTTAAGTTTGGATATTTATAAGGATTATTCATTGCATCAATCAACATTTCACGATTTAAAACATTAACATTTAGGTGTTGAGCACCTTGACGGAAGTAACCATCTAAAATTCCAACCAAATTTTCCACCTGGTCTTTTTCTTCTCTGCCTAAAGCATTTGGAACAATTGAGAAGGTGTTAGAAACACCATCTTGACACACATCACAATATGGAATTTTTGCAACACTATTTAAACTTGCCAAAGCACCAGAACAATCTCTTCCATGCATTGGGTTTGCTCCTGGAGCAAAAGGTTCACCTGCTTTTCTTCCATCTGGAGTTGAACCGGTTTTCTTGCCATACATAACATTTGAAGTAATGGTTAATGCAGAAAGTGTATGTTTTGCATCACGATACAATTTGTTTTTCTTCAAACACTTTATAAAATGTTCAACAATTTCAACGGCAATTGAATCAACTCTGTCATCATCATTTCCATATTTAGGGAATTCGCCTTTAACATCAAAGTCAATAGCAATGCCTTCTTCGTTTCTTATTGGTTTAACTTTTGCATATTTTATTGCAGAAAGAGAGTCGGTTGCAACAGAGAGTCCTGCCACACCAAAAGCCATTAACCTTTCAACAAAAGTGTCGTGCATCGCCATTTGACCTGCTTCGTAAGCATATTTATCATGCATATAATGAATGATGTTCATTGCATCAACATAAGTTGAAGCAATTTGTTCCAAGATTTCAAAGTAAGCCTTTTTAACTTTTTCATAATTCAAAACTTCATCAGTTATTGGATCAAAACCTTCAACAACAAGTTTTCCACTCTTTTCGTCAACACCACCATTTATTGCGTAAAGAAGTGACTTAACAAGATTACAACGCGCACCAAAGAATTGCATTTGTTTTCCAACCTTCATTGCGCTAACGCAACAGGCAATTGCGTAATCATGACCATATAGTGGACGCATAGTATCATCACTTTCGTATTGAATTGAATCTGTTAAAATTGAAATCTTTGCACAAAACTTTTTAAAGTTGTGAGGAAGTCTATTAGACCATAAAACTGTTAAATTTGGTTCTGGGCTTGGATTTAAATTAATGAGCGAATGCAAAAATCTAAATGAGTTTTTTGTAACCAAACTTTTTTTATCATTTAACATTCCACCAATTGACTCAGTTACCCAAGTTGGATCGCCGGCAAACACTTCATCATATTCAGGTGTTCTTAAATGGCGAACTAATCTAAGTTTTATTGTGAATTGATCCACAAGTTCTTGCGCTTCTTGTTCGGTTATAACATTTGTTCTTAAATCTCTTTCCAAATAAATATCTAAGAATGTTGAAACCCTGCCTAAACTCATTGCCGCCCCATTGTTTTCTTTAACGCCTGCAAGGTATGCAAAATATGTCCATTGGAACGCTTCTTGTGCGTTTTTTGCAGGTCTAGAAATATCAAAGCCATATCCGTTTGCCATTTGCTTAATTTTGTCAAGCGCACGGATTTGTTCACTTGTTTCTTCTCGCAAACGAATTAATTCTTCACTTCCAACACTCAAAAGTTCAGGTTTAAGCATATCCAATTTCTTTTCTTCAATAAGGCGGTCAATTCCATACAATGCAACACGGCGATAATCACCAATAATTCTTCCTCGACCATATGCATCAGGAAGCCCAGTTAAGAGTCCTGCACTTCTTGCTTTTCTAATGTTTGGAGTGTAAACATCAAAAACACCGTCATTATGTGTTTTTCTAATACCTTGTGCAAAAACATTTTCAATGGATGGATCCATTTTCTTTCCGTAAGCTTCAAGAGCTTGGCGCGCCGTTCTAAGACCGCCATAAACATTCACAATTCTTTTTAAAGGTTTATCTGTTTGAAGACCAACAACCACTTCATTTTCCTTATCAATATATCCTGGACGGAAAGAATTAATGCCAGATAATGCAGTTAGCTCAACATCAAGAAGTCCAACTTTCATTTCCTTTTCAAGCAACTTTTCACATTTGCTCCAAACAGCATCAGTTTTTGTTGATTTTCCTTTTAAGAAAGAATCATCCCCAGTGTATTCAGTGTAATTATCATCAATAAAAGCTGAAACATTAATTGCTTTTTTCCATGCTTCGCCCTTAAAATTTCTCCATTCAAAAATTTCGTTATTCATATTTTCCCCTTTTTGTAACAAAAGTTTATCTTTTGCGATGTTAGTATAACACAATATTAGCACAAATATTGTTGTTTTTACAACACTTTTAATTGTTAATTGAAATTTCTAAAATAAATTTACTAATTTTTTAAATTATTAAAAAAACTAGGCAACCGCCTAGTTTTTTTGTTGGGTTTTGTTTTTTTCTTTATTTTGTATATAATTTCTAACGGCATGTTTGAACAAAAGGTCTTTCATTAATGGGTCATCAATGTCAATATTGATTAATATTTTATCTTGAACATTTTTAGGCACAACAATATCGTTATCTTCAACAACTAAACAGTTTACTAATTTTTTACCATTCTCCATCCTAATATCTTTAATAGGATAACGCAAATCGAAATCATAAAAATTATGTCCTGAAAATGATACAAACTGAAAACATACATACAAGTTGCGGTTTTGTTCTTTTATTATTTGTTTAACACGATCTAAAGTTTTTGAATTAATTTTAACATCTCTAAAAATAGATTGCACACAGTAACGACCCTCGTAATGATTTAGAATTTTTTGTAATTCTTGAAATACTTCAAATATATTTACTTCTAATAATTTTTGTTTTTTAATTTCCTTTTTGATCTTTTCTTTTTCTTTTTCAAGTTCAGTATTTTCTTTAATTAACTTTTCTTTTTGCTTATCCAATTTTAAAATTTCTTCGTTATTATTGGTTATAGAATTATCTGCATCTTTTAATCTGTTTAATAATTTTATTAACATGAGTGCTCCTTTAACGCAATTATATCAAATTATGAAATTTTGTCAATACAAAAAACTAAGCAACCGCCTAGTTTTTTTATTGTTAACACACATAGTTTCGTTTGATTAGAGTTTAACCTTGTATTATCATACTTTGCCAAATAATAATATGATTTTGTTATACATTTTATAAAATTATTCAATGCTATTAAACACAATATACTAATTTTTTATTTGACAAACCATCTTTTTTCCTGTAAAATAACTATAAACTAAAGATAAGGATAATTTATTTATGAAAAAAATAGTGTGTTTGATATCTTTTCTAATATTAAATCTTGTTACACCTTTTCTAGTTGCAGGTTGTTCAGAAAAGCCAACAGCAACAATATCTTTTAATACGGGATTTGATGATGTTAAAGTATGTGCTATCACATTGGAAGTTGGCAAGAGTCTAACCCCACCAGAAGTTCCGACTAAAGAAGGTTTTTCGTTTGTATCTTGGATGAAAGATGGAGTTAAATACGAGTTCGATAAAATGCCAGAAGAAAACATTGAATTAACTGCCGAATGGTTAAGTTTAGAATATTGTGAAGATGTTTTACCATGCATGACAATCGATTTGTACGATGATGAAGGAACAGAATATCCTCTTGATTCTGTAGAACGAGAAAATTATGTTAAAAGCAAAATTAGCATTTTAAACACCGAAGAAATGTATGAGATTAACAATGTGGATGCTGAATTTAAAGGCAGAGGAAATGGTTCTTGGTTCGGTGCTGGCGGCAAAAACGGATATAGAATTAAATTTAAGAAGAAACAAGGTTTGTTTGGGCAAGAAGAAAGTAAACACTGGGTTATTATTGCATGTGCAAATTTTCAAGATACAACAATGAGTCGTAATTACTTAGCGTACAACATGACAAACTCTATATTTTCCAATATTGAATACACAACTAAAGCGCAGTGGATTGATGTTTATATAAATGGAAATTATCACGGAGTGTATTTACTTTGTGAACATGTAAGAGTTGATGAAGGTCGAGTGGATATAGATTCTGAGTATGGCGTTAAAGATACAGGATATTTAATAGAATATGATTCCTATGCAACAGGGGAAGAAGGTGTTGATTATTTTAAAATAGATGGCATTAAATATCCTTTCACCGTAAAATCACCTGATCCTGAAGATTATTTAGAAGAAGATATAACAAAAGAGCAGTACATGCTTCAAGTTGAATTTATAAAAGATTATGTTCAAAATGTGTATGACGCCGCACTAAATCATGATTTCGAAAAATTTTCAAATTTGGTGGACGTTGATTCATTTGTTGACATGTACTTACTACATGAATTATTTAAAAACGTGGATACTGGATGGTCATCGTTTTATATGTATAAAAAACCTAATGGCAAATTATTTGCTGGCCCCGTTTGGGATTTTGATGCAACAACAAATATAGGCGAGCGAGGCGACAGAACTCCTCAAGGAATTTATGTAGCAGAAGATGTTTTATCCGGCTCCGATTACACATCAAGTGAATTATATATAGAGTTGTATAAAACTGAAGAATTTTTAATGGCAGTAAAAACCAGATGGCAACAAATTTCTCATGAAATATCTCTATTTATCGATGACAAACTAAATGAAGATGTTTATGAAAAATATCAAAAATGTATGGGTAAAAATTTTGTGTTGTGGGATAAAAAACTTCAGTCGAATGCTGAGATTGAATGGGTTAATGATTGTAGAATATTAAAACATTGGTTTAGAGATAGAATAGAATGGTTGAATAAACACTGGAGATTAACTTAATTAACTGCACCTAAACATATGTTGTTATTATATCTTAACACTTGTTATAAGTTTATGATTTATATTAAAATTATGACCTGTTAACATTTCTCTCATTGCAATTAAAAAACTAGGCATCTGCCTAGTTTTTTTCTTATGCTAATATTTAAGCAATTTGTGTGATTGTTAAATAACCTTCAACACCATTTGGATCATCAAAAGTCACTGCTCCACTTGATGTGATTTGAATGTTGAGAGTGCTTGTGGCACTATCAACCGTTAATATCACAGTTGCATCTACCATGGTATCGTCTTGCAAACTTCTTTGAGTCCCATCAACAACAGCACCATTTAAGTACAACTGAACAGTGTCAGTGTCTTGTGAACCAGTTGTAGCATAAACACCATAACTTACAAGATAAGTTCCTGCGTTGGTTAACGTAACAACTCCTGTTGTTGTGTCAACAGTCATATTGCTTGAAGATAATGTTGTTGTGAGTGGAAATGAATCGTTTGTTACTGTTTGGGTTGTGTCCGTATAGAACGAACCATAACTTGCCACTGTTGCAGTTCCCGCAGGGCCAACAGGACCTTGTGGACCTACTGGACCTATCGGACCTTGTGGCCCTGCTGGTCCCTGAGGACCTGTTGCTCCCGTTGCTCCAGTTTCTCCTTGAGGACCTTGTGGGCCTGTTAATCCAATAGGGCCTTGTGGTCCTGTTTCGCCTTGAATTCCTTGTGGACCCTGCGGACCAGTTGCCCCTGTTAAACCGATAGGACCTTGCGGACCGGCTGGACCTTGTGGACCGACAGGCCCTGGAATACTTGTAAAAATAATTCTATCAATATTGTTATTATTGTTTCTCCAAAACGGATTGAACGGGCGATTGCAACAATTGTTAGAGTTGTTATTGCAACAGCCATTATTAAAATCCCAATTATTCAAAATATTCTCCTTTTAGATAGTTTTCACTACCTACTGCATAGTATGAAAGGAAAATTAACAATGTTAAAATATAACTAAATTGCTTATAAAATTCATATTAATAAATATGAGATATTTTTTTAGCGATCTGTTTAAGTGTGTTAATCTTAAAAGAGGTTATTTCTCTCTTTTAATAGCACTTAGTATTGTTATGGTTGTGTTGGGTGTTGTTGGTAGTGTAAACTTAAATAGCGGTTTAACAATTGATTTGTCCAACATTTCATACATAAAATTCCTTAAAGGTGGTGGTTTTGGCTCAATGATGTTTTCGTTGTTTTTAGCCATTTCTATTTTTGTTTTCGCTCTAATTTTATGCCATTGGAAAACTTTTTTAATTCCTTTAGGTCTTATTTTTTACTTATATTTAGTGTATAGTCAAACTTTTGTTTTTGTTAGCATAATTTTAATTTATGGAATTTTTAACTCCATTATATTATTAGTCTTGCTTCTTCTTTTTCTTCTTGTTTTATGGACAATATTTTTGTTACTATGTTGTGAATTATCTTGCCACAGCAAATCCTCATCATACTTTAGAGATTGTTTTTCATTTAAACGAAGTAAAGTTTTGTTCTTTTTGTTGTCACTTTTGATTTTAACTTTAATTTTTACAATCATCTTAACCATTTTAAAAAAATTTGTGATACTGCTTGTTTTTGGGTAAAACAATTTTGTTTTCCTTAATTAAACTTGCTTGACCTAACAAGTTTTCTGTGCTATAATTGATGCGGTTAATTTAAGGAGAAAAAAATGAAAGAAAGAAATTACAAAACAGAAATAGGAGGCAAAGAAGTTGTCGTTAAGCTTGGCAAATACTGTGAACAAGCTAGTGGACACTGTATCGTTCAATGTGGCGACACTGTTGTTATGGTTAATGCAACAATGAGCAAAGCTCCTCGTCCAGGAATGGACTTCTTCCCTCTCGGAGTTGATTACGAAGAGAAAATGTATAGTGTTGGCAAAATTCCAGGTGGCTGGAAAAAAAGAGAAGGCAGAGCAAGTGACAATGCCATTTTAAAAAGCCGTTTGATTGATAGACCTTTGCGTCCATTATTCCCTAAGGGCTTTTATAACGACGTAACAATTATTGCAACTCCATTATCAGTAGACCCAGATATTGCTCCAGAAACTTTGGCAATGTTCGGTTCATCAGTTGCCCTATCAGTTAGTGATATTCCATTTGCAGGACCAACCGGTTCAGTTAAAGTTGCTTGTGTTGACGGAAAGTTTATGGTTAACCCAACTGTTGAACAAATGGACAAAAGTTGCATTGACTTAACTGTTAGTGGAACAAAAGAAGCAATCTTAATGGTTGAAGCTGGCGCAAATGAAGTTAGCGAAGAATTAATGCTTGATGCAATTATGTTTGCTCACGAAGAAATTAAAAAGCAAGTTGAATTTATTGAAAAAATCATGAAAGATGTTTTCGGTAAAGGAGGAAAACAAATCAATCCAAACCTTGCATTTGATGAAATTCCAGATGAAATCAACAATGCTGTTCGTGAATATGCAAGCGCAAAAGTTGAAAAAGTGTTTGAATGTTATGATAGAGATGTTCGTTCTGATTTGGAAGATGAACTTGATGCGGATGTAAACGAACACTTTGCTGAAATCTATCCAGACAACATGAAAGCAGTTGGCCAAGTTTTATACAATATCAAAAAAGAACTTGTGCGCCACAAAATTTTATATAAAAACATTCGTCCAGACGGAAGAAAAACTCATGAAATCCGCCCTATTTGGTGTGAAGTTGGTCTTCTTCCTAGAGTTCACGGTTCAGGCGTGTTCACTCGTGGTCAAACTCAAGTTTTAACAACTTGTACTTTAGGTATGATTAGTGAAGCTCAAGAATTAGATGGACTTGAAACTGAAGAATATAAGAGATATATGCACCAATACAATATGCCAGGTTACACAACTGGTGAAGCAAAACCTTTGCGTTCTCCAGGTCGTCGTGAAATTGGTCATGGTGCTTTAGCAGACCGCGCATTGGTTGCAGTTCTTCCAACTGAAGAAGAATTCCCATATGCAATTCGTTTAGTTAGTGACGTTTTAAGTTCTAACGGTTCAACATCAATGGCATCAACTTGTGGTAGCACATTGGCATTAATGGATGCCGGTGTTCCTATTAAAGCTCCAGTTGCTGGTATTGCAATGGGTCTTATGAAAGATAAAGATAGTGATAAAGTGGCAGTTCTTACAGACATTCAAGGTTTAGAAGATTTCTTAGGAGACATGGACTTTAAAGTTACAGGAACAACTAAAGGTATCACAGCAATTCAAATGGATATCAAAATCCACGGAATTGATAGAAACATCTTAACAACAGCTTTAGAACAAGCAAGAGTTGGTCGTATGGAAATCTTGAAGATTATGACAAAAACAATCAAGGCTCCAAGAAAAGAACTTTCTAAATACGCACCAAAGATTGAAAGTTTTAAAATTGATCCAGACAAAATCCGTGAAGTTATTGGAACAGGCGGAAAAGTTATTAATGAAATCATTGCTCAAACTGGCGTGAAGATTGACATTAAAGATGAAGGTGATGTTTTCGTTGCTGGAATTGATGCTGAAATGATTAAGAAAGCAAAACAAATGATTCAAACTATTGCAACTGATCTTGAACTCAATTGCGAATATGAAGGAAAAGTTGTTAGAATTATGCCATTTGGTGCATTTGTTGAAGTTGTTCCAGGAAAAGATGGAATGGTTCACATTTCTAAACTCAGCAAAGAAAGAGTTGAAAAAGTTGAAGATGTTGTTAACATTGGCGATAAAGTTTTGGTTAAAACAATCAAAATTGATGAAAAAGGCCGTGTTGACATGATGCTAATTAAAAAACTATAATTAAGGGCTAACACAAGAACTTGTTTCACTGTGGGACGAAACGAAAATCGAATAAAAATGCAGTTTGTTTTAAAAACAAACGATTAAAGAATTCGCATTTGAGTGTTGTGAAGCACTGCGTATGCTTCTTTGGAGACCCAGTGTTATAAAAAAAGACTGATTAATTTCAGTCTTTTTTGTTTGCAAGAAATAAATTAATTTGCTATAATTTCAAAACAAGGAGTTGTTATGTTATTCTTTACAAGCGACACACACTTTTCAGATTTATCCACACTTAAAGTAGATATGCGACCATTTAAGAACCCTAAGCAAATGGATAAATATATAATCAAAACTTGGAACAAACAAACCACAAAAAATGACACAATTTTTGTTATTGGTGATTTTGTTGATTGCGATGGTGACGGACATGATAGTTGGAAAAAATCGATACATTATGTTAAAAAATTAAAGGCAAATGTTGTTTTGGTTTTGGGCAACAATGAGGAAAGAGTTATTAAATATTATTTCAATAATGATTTTGAAAAATTTAGAGAGTTTTGTTTAAGCATAGGATTTAAGGAAGTTTATAAAAACCATATCATTAATTTAAAAGGCACAGAATTCTATCTCACTCACAAACCTTTTGATTACAATCCAAACATGTTAAATCTTTTTGGTCACACTCATCGTTCTGGCGGACTATATCGCCCATTTGGATTTAACATTGGCTGTGATATAAATCATTTTAGATTATATGGCGAAGATGATATTTTTCATCTAATAGATTTAAAAGAAAAATTTTGGAATAAAGATAAACACCTAAACATGAATGTTTAAATACCTTATGGTGTTTTTTCTTTATAAATTATTGAAAAATATTTCTTTACATGATATTATATAAGTATGGAAAATTTTAAAATTGAAAAATATAACAAAGATAGGGATTACTCTTTTTCTTTTGGAGCATTTCCAACATTTGAATTAATTAAAAACAAACCTAAAAATGTGGTTTGCGTTTTGTTGCACTCGAAATTAAAACAAACTGAAGATATCCACAAATTAATCACACTTTGTGAACAATTGAAAATTGAAATAAGGTACGATGACAAAACTATAAACAAAATTGCAGATAAAGAAAACTGCTTTGTTGTTGGCGTGTTTAAAAAATTTGTTGGAACAAGTGTTGATGATAAACATATTGTTTTAGTTAATCCAAGCGATATGGGCAACATTGGAACAATAATGCGCACTATGCTTGGCTTTGACATGAAAAACCTAATCATCATCCGCCCTTGCGTTGATGTTTTTAATCCAAAAGTTGTTCGCGCAAGTATGGGTGCAATTTTTAGTTTAAATGTTGTTGAATTTGATAGTGTTGAAGAATATTTAAAATCAAATGATAATAAAAAATATTTCTTTATGCTAAACGGCAAAAAAGAACTTGGAAAGTTTGAAAACTCTCATGAAAAATTTGACTTAGTGTTTGGGAATGAGGCAAGCGGGCTTCCTGAGTTCTTAATAAACCATGATGAAAGCGTTGTTATTCGCCACAGCAAAAATATTGATAGTTTAAATTTGCCAATAAGCGTTGCCATGTCAATTTATGAATTTAATAAGCAAAATTTTTAAATAAGAAAACAATTTTCTAACAAAAATATGTGTTGTCGTTAGTAACAAAAAAGGCATCTAAACGATGCTTTTTTCATAATCTTTTTCTATCAAACCTTTTAGTTTAAACAATTCTTCTCTCATGGTTGATGCACCAGCTGTTATTCCAATCTTAGAATTTAAATTAATTAAAATGTTATTTAACATTAACTCATGTTTATAATCTTTAATATCTTCAACCATAATAGTTGGACAAATTGTTTTAATATTATTAAATAACTCTTTTGTGTTACTTGAATTTTTTCCACCAACAACAATCATAACATCACAATTTTTAGCCAACTCTTTGGAAGAATTGTTAATTAAAATGTTTGCATTGCAAATTGATTTATTAACAATAAGATCTAAATTTTTTTCTTTTGCAAAATCACTAATTTTTTCAATTAAAACGTCTGCTTTATTAATATTAAAAGTTGTTTGGCAAACTAAATACATTTTTTTATTAACATCATTTAGTTTAATTAAATCTTCTTCATCTTGAACTAAAATTGCTTCATTTTTAGCCCAACCCAAAGTTCCTAAAACTTCGGGATGAAATTTGTTTTTGTGTTTCCCAAGAATAATAATTGTGTAACCTAAAGAATAAAAGTTTTCCACACCTTTGTGAATTTTTTCAACATTAAAACATGTGCAGTCAACAAAATTTATATTTCTATCTTTTAAATAATTATATGTTTCAGGCGGTTCGCCATGAGCTCTAATTATAACAACTCCATCGTTTGTTAGTTTGTTGATATCTTCTTCAGTATTTGCACCTAAATTTTGAAGCAAGTTATTAACATTTTTATTGTGAACAATTTCCTTAAAAATTGTAATCTTATGTCCCTTTTTTCTTTCTTCTTGTGTCGTAATTATTGCACGCTTACATCCCGCACAAAGCCCACACACATCTGCAATTCTTATTTCCATAATATTCCTTAAATTTTGGTGCTCCTGTCAGGATTCGCATTAAGGAGCATCGCGACGTCAATCCTCGAGTTACAGTTTACTGGCGGGGTCCCGAGCACCCGCGGGTGAGAATCACATTAAGTTTAATTTTTGGTGCTCCTGTCAGGATTCGAACCCGAACTAATGGTTCCGAAGACCATTGTGCTATCCATTACACCACAGAAGCAGATTATCCACAAAACATATATGTTTGTGGATATATTTTTATAAACTCAAATTTGGTTTTGGTGCCAAACTCATGTCTGCAATTCCAATATTATCTAAATATGCATAATAAGCAGCACTTCCAATCATTGCCGCATTATCTGTGCAATATTCAAACTTTGGAACATAGCACTTAATATTATTTTCTTCTGCAACTCTATTTAATTCACTTCTTAATTTAGAGTTTGCGCTAACCCCGCCAGCAACAACGATTTTATCAAAGCCACTATCTTTGCATGCCTTGATTGTTTTTTCAACAAGTTCATCAACCACCCAAGTTTCAAAACTTGCACAAATATCTGCTTTTGGAATTTCTTGACCGTTTTGTTCTAACTTGTGAACATAATTAATAACCGCAGTTTTCTTTCCGCTAAAACTAAAGTTATAGCCAAGTGTGTCATTAGGTTTAGCAAAAACGATATTTGGTTTTCCGCTTTCAGCAAGTTTACTAACCTTTGGTCCACCAGGGTAACCTAAACCTAGAACTCTTGCCACCTTATCAAAACTTTCGCCAACAGCATCGTCAAGTGTTGAGCCAATAATTTCGTGATGATTATAATCACTAACTTTAATTATTGCAGTGTGCCCACCACTAACAAGCAAACAAATAAATGGTGGTTCAAGTTCTGGATATGTTAAATAATTACCGGCAATATGTCCGTAAATATGGTTAACTGCAATAAGTGGTTTTTTAGTTGCATAGCACAAACCTTTTGCATAACTCACACCAACTAAAAGTGATCCAATAAGACCAGCCCCATAAGTTACCGCAACTGCATCAATATCTTCAAGTTTACAGTTTGCCTCATCGAGTGCAAGAGCAACAACATTGTCAATTGCAGTAACATGGTTTCTGCTTGCCACTTCCGGAACAACCCCACCAAATCTTGTGTGAATATCAATTTGGCTGGACACTATATTAGATAAACATTTTCTTCCATTTTCAACCACTGCGCAACTTGTTTCATCACAAGAACTCTCTATTGCTAAAATTTTCATATCGTTTTTCATGTTGTTATTATACATCAAAATAAACATTTATGCAAGTGTTAATTTTAAAGAAAAAAGACCTTGTGGTCTTTTTTAATTTGTATGAGATTTTTTAAGATATTCATTAATAAATGGCGTTAATTCTCCATCCATAACAGCTTGAACATCGCTAGTTTCATAATCAGTTCTGTGGTCTTTAACCATTGTGTATGGTTGGAAAACATAACTTCTTATTTGGCTTCCCCACTCAATGCGCTTTAGTTCACCTTTAATATCGTTCATGTTTTGGCGTTGTTTTTCTTCCTCAAGAGCCACAAGTTTACTCATCAAAATCTTCATTGCATTTTCTCTGTTTTGAAGTTGACTTCGCTCATTTTGGCAAGTTACAACAATCCCTGTTGGAATGTGTGTAATTCTCACCGCGGTTTCAACTTTATTAACGTTTTGACCACCTGCACCACTACTTCTGTATGTGTCAATTCTAAGTTCTTCTTGTTTTAATTTAACATCAGTTTCTTTGCTAATTGATGGAACAACTTCAACTGAAGCAAAACTTGTGTGTCTTCTCTTGTTGCTATCAAACGGACTAATTCTAACAAGACGATGAACTCCCATTTCGCTTTTTAATTTTCCATAGGCATATTCACCCTTAACCCAAAGGACAATTGATTTTAGCCCAGCATCACCACCTTCAAGTTTATCAATAATATCAAAACTGAAACCATTTTTATTGGCATACATTTTATACATACGCGCAAGCATAACCACCCAGTCTTGGCTTTCGGTTCCACCAGCACCGGCATGAATTGTTATGATTGCATCGTTGTTATCATATTTATCATCTAGTAAAGTTGTAACATTTAACTCATCAATCTTTTCTTTAAGTTCAAGCATTTCACTAAATGCAAGATTAAGAAGTTCAAAATCTGTTTCTTTTTCCAAATCTTTAACTGTTCTAATAAGTTCTGTTAATTGTGCTTGCAAGGTTTGAACGGTTGCAAACAAATCTTGAAGTGCCTTAATGTCCTTATTTGTTTGCATTGCGTAATCAAGGTTATTCCAAAAAGTTAAACTTTCTCTTTCCTTCATCAATTTGCTTAACTTTTCTTGGTTTTCAGTTAAATGTAAACAAGATTTGGTCACTTCAAATTTTTCAACCAAGTTATTTAATTCTTCACCAATGTTTTCAATATTCATAACTTTATTATATCAAAATAAAAACTTTTAAGCAAATATTTTTTCAAGTCCTTTATATTTACAAAAACATTTTTAAATGTTATAATATTTTTAAAGGAATAAGAATTATGTATTTTTTAGATATTTGGCAACACCCAGAACTTTTTGAAAACTATGATTTTAAATCTATTGATAACAATGTTAAGTTTATTCAAGAAAAACGTCTTGAATTTGAAGATTTTGATAAAACCATTAAAGAGTTAAACAACAGAATTGATATCGATTTTATTAAAGACTCTGAACTTATTGAAGGCAACCAAGTTTTTGAATTAAAAGACATTTCTTACGATGAAGACTTTGAAGAACTTTATGAAACTAACATATTTAATAAAAAGGTTAAAAACCCAACTATTGATGATTTCTTCCTTGGAGAATATCGAACAATTTTGAAAAATGGCAGATTAACAATTTATAGAAAAGATCAAAAAACTAATTCAATTCACAAATTTAATTGCAGTATGCCAAAACATCTAAGTTCATTAAAAAGTTCTTTGGATATTGCAAGAAAAGAAAATGCTTTAATTGAAGAAGGGAAAAAAGTTCCAATAACTTCAAAATTTATTCAAAGTATGCACGAAAAATTGTTTGAAGACTACATTCAAATTAATTCTAGACTGGCTTTTAACAGACATGATATTATTCGCCCTGAGGGTTATGGAAAATATAGAAGAACAATACGTGTAAACGGTCAAGAACATAAATATAATGTTGAGGTTGAGGGAACAAAATGGATGCCAACAGATAGCGATGAAGTTGAAAATGAAATGAACATATTGTTAGATAATTATAACAATTCAACTCTTCACCCTATAATTAAAGCTGTTTTGTTTAAAGTTTGTTTTATTAGAATTCATCCATTTAGAGATGGAAATGGTCGCCTCTCAAGATTGTTATTGAATTATATTATGGTTAGAAATGGTCTTCCAACCGTTACCATTCGTGGAACACATAAAGACGAATATTTTAAAGCACTAGACACTGCAATTGAAAACAATGACTACTCTCAAATAATTGAAATGGTAACAAAAGAAATAAACCAAAGATTGGCGCAATATCATTGTCTTTATTATAAACTTGACCTAAACAAACAAAACACCAACACAAATTCAATTTAAAAATCCCGAAAAATTCGGGATTTTTTATAGGCATACAAACATATAAATAAATTAAAAACATTTCAAAAGGAAAAACTCTAAATGTTCTCATAACACGCGACCGAACGCCCGTTAAATAAACTAATGTTCAAAAAATAAAGATTGATGTTATCACAATAAAAAATTTCGCAATTATAATTAAAATTCCTATTAAATAAAAGAAAGAGGAATATTAAGGGGAAAACAAGCGGTGTCCCCTTAAAGCAAGAAAAACACCGGCTAAAAATGAAAAAATCTCGCTTTTCGCGAGATTTTGATTACCAAAGCCGAGTGTTTTTCTAGTCACCACTGAATGGTAACAAAGCAATATTTCTTGCGCGTTTGATAGCTGTTGTTAATTCTCTTTGGTGACGAGAACAAGTGCCTGTTTGACGAGAAGAAATGATTTTACCTTTCTCAGTAACATATTTCTTTAATCTGTTAACATCTTTATAATCGATGAATTTTAAATTTTTATCTTCACAGAAAGCACAAACTTTTTTCTTGTTTTTGCTGTGTTTGAAGAATTTCTTTTTATCTGTAACAACTTTAGTTTCAGCTTTAACTTCAACTGGTTGAACAACTTCTTCTTTAACTTCTTCCATAATTATCTCCCTTTATATATTTGATTAAACGCTTGCGATTAAGCAAGTGTGTGAAAGGATACAAATTATATCAAACTTCCTTTGATATAGGTTTTACTCCTTTATATTAGTGAAACACGACTTCACTTTTGTTTTTCTTATTAGAATGGTAAGTTGAAATCCAATTTTCCATTAGAATGGTAAGTTGTCTCAATTTTCATGAATTCAAATTGAGGAAACTATGCTTTTTAATTTTGATGTAAACTACTTTTCACCATCATTAAAAAGGCAAGTTGAAATCCAATCTTCCATTAGAATGGAAGATTATCATCATCAATAGGTTGAAGAACATTAACAGGTGTTCCGCCCATTCCCATTCCACCTTCACTGCTTCCTTCAGCTGAACCATCATTTCTTGATGTTAAGAATTCAACTTCGTCTGCAACAATATCAACTGAGAAACCTTTTGTTCCATCAGCTTTTTCATAATTTCTTGTTTGGATTGAACCAGAAACAGCAATTTTGTTTCCTTTCTTCAAGAATTTAGCGCAGTTGTCTGCTGTTCCTCTCCAAGCTGTAACATTGAAGAAATCTGTTTCTCTTCCACCTTCAGCGTTAGCAAATCTTCTTCCAACAGCAATAGACATTCTGCAAACTGAAATTCCACTTGTTGTTGTTGAAATTTCAGGATCTCTTGTTAAATTTCCAATTAAATAAACTTTGTTCATAATAACTCCTAAGTTTGATTGTGTTAACTTGTTAATTTCAAGCAGATTAGAGTTTATATCTTGCGTAGCAAGCTACATTTTCTCTTTAAAACTGTTGTCTTCTCAACAGCCCCTAAATTTTCAATTACTTAGCAACGATGATATATCTCATGATATTGTTAGTAATTGAAAGCAATGCTCCTAATTTGTTTGGAACACTTGATTCAGCAGTAAAGTTAACTAAAACATAAAAACCATCGCGTTTTTTGTTGATTTCATAAGCAAGTTTCTTGTTACCAATTCTTTCAACTGATTCAATTTTGCCATTTTCCTTTTCAATCATGCTGTTAACTTGAGCAATAAGAGCTTCTTTTTCTTCATCGCTTGATTGACTAGGAATAATGTACATCATTTCATAATTATTCATTTTAACCTCCTTGTGGACTTGTGGCCTAATTAGGCAAGGAACACACCTAAAAACTATCGACAAATGGTGTGTTTAGTTAAAAAATTCTTTTAACTGCGTGCATTATAACATAGTTATAAAAAAAAATCAAGTATTAATTTTAAATTTACATAATATTATCTATTAATACTAATGTTGACAAATTAAAAAGACATGTTATAATTATATAAAATAAAGGAGCAGTATGTTTGACAAAAGAATTGAAAAGATTGAAGAAAACAACCTAATCTTAAAAACAATGGCAAGAATTCAGTTAAACTCATTAATTATTGAAATTGAAAACTTAACAGATGAACAACTTAAAAATAAATCCATTTTGGAAACATATAAAGATTCATTAAACAATGCATGGGGATACTATGAATTTAACATTTTTAAAGACTTAGATAACAAAAAGCAATCTCAGTTACAAGAATTAAGAGAAAAACTTCAACTGAAAATATTATCACTTGAACTTGAAGAAATCAATTCTCACAAACCCCCAATTGCTATGATTAAAAACGATTAAACCTAAGAAATTAAACAAAAAAGAACTCAAACGAGTTCTTTTTTATATTGTTAAATCTTTTGCTGGGCGAATTCCTTCAATGTATTTGATATTAAAAGCTTTGAAGTTCTTTTTATTCGCTTCAATATGTAAATCTTTATTAATAAGTTGAACAACTTTCATTGCTTTTAAGAAATCTTTTTCTTCCAACTCAAAATCTTCAGCAACATTAATTAAATTTGTGTAAATTGAAATAATTTTTTTAATGTTATCTATTAAGAAAGTGTAACTCATTTCTAAACTTTTGAGTTCCCAACGGTTTTCTTTTGTTTCTTCAATGCATTTTAAATGGTTTAAATTGTTTCTTGCCATTTTAAAATATCTTTTCCAACTTTCTTT
>JAZONT010000018.1:0-4206 GCA_045654665.1 Candidatus Onthoplasma sp. | reverse complement strand
AAAAAGTTTAGTTCAATTGAAGAAATCAAGAATGCTGACATTAAAACTCTCACAAACATTGAAGATATTGGTGAAATTGTGGCAACTAGCATAATTGAATATTTCCAAGATGCCGATAATATGGCAAATATCCAAAAACTCTTTGATCTAGGTGTTACAATCAATAAACCAGCAGAAACAACTCAGAATTCAGCATTTACAAATAAAACAGTTGTGCTTACTGGAACACTTGAAAACTATACTCGTCCTGATTTAACAAAATTATTGCTTAGTATGGGTGCAAATGTAACAAGCAGTGTTAGCAAGAAAACCGACATGGTAATCGTTGGAACTGATGCTGGATCTAAACTTGATAAAGCAAAGCAACTCGGCATCCGCATTGTTGAAGAACTTGAATTAATCGAACTTCTCAAAAATCCACAATAAGAAGTGGATTTTTTCTTAGGTATTGACAAATTACAAATACATGATATAATAAAATTAGGAGATAAAAATGGAAAATTATGTTTATGAACTAGCAAAACAAAATAAAATTATTGAATTGGAAAAGTCATTAGAAAAAGAATATCCAGAAACAAAAGTTTCTGCATATTTGCATATGAATCAAAAAGATATTATCATTGTGATATGCGATAGAGCATTTCATTTTATTAAAGCTTTTATAGCAAGCGATTTTGATTGCAAGCACTTTAAAGAAGATTATTTACATCAAATGTATAAGGAACTTCCAAAGAGCAGTAAATATGCCAGCGATAAAGAAATTAGGCAATTTTATTTAAGATTTATGAAAAGAAATTTTGAAACTTATTATGATGACTACAAAGCTCACCAATTGCAATTAATTGATGAAGATTTAAACACTGCAACTGTTTAACAAAAAATCCACTAAAAACATGGTGGTTTTTTTATTTTTTCCAGACAATAAATTTTACCTAAACGCTTAAAAATGTTTTGTTTTTAAGTGTTTTTTTGTTATAATACAAAGGAATCTTATTATTGGATTATTCTATCCAAAAACAAATGGGGAAACATATGATATCTTTTAAAGAAATTGAAATGACGGGTTTTAAGTCGTTTGCAGACACAACCAAAATCAACTTTGACGGCGGGATAACTGCCATTGTTGGTCCAAACGGCTGTGGTAAATCAAATGTTAGTGATGCTATTCGTTGGGTGCTTGGTGAACAATCAAGCAAAGCTTTGCGTGGTAAAAACATGCAAGACGTTATTTTTGCAGGAACTGAAAAAAGAAAGAAACTTTCTTACTGTGAAGTGTCTCTTGTTTTTGATAACACACAAAAATGGTTTAATATTGAATATGACGAAGTTGTGCTAACTCGTAAACTTTACCGTAGTGGCGAAAGTGAATATATGATCAACCGCAAACCATGTCGACTTAAAGATATTCGTGATATTTTGTATGATAGCGGAATTGGTAAAGATGGTTATTCAATTATTGGTCAAGGTAGGGTTGAAGAAATCATCCAATCTAAGCCAGAAGAACGCCGTGCAATCTTTGAAGAAGCAGCAGGAATTGCTAAATACAAAGCAAGAAAAGTCGAAACTGAAAACAGATTAGAGCGTGTTCGTGATAATTTATCTCGTGCAACCGATATTTTAAACGAAGTTGAAAGAAGATTAGGGCCATTAAAACGCCAAAGTGAAGATGCCAAAAAATATTTGGAACTTCGTGATGTTTTAAAACAAAATGAAATTAACGCTTACATCTATCAATTTGACCATGCTGCGCAAACAAAAGAAGAAATTAACACAAAACTTGCAGGGTTTAGAGATAACTTAAATGTTCTAACTCAAACCATGGAAGCAGAGCAAGCAAAATATGATAAATCAATGAATGAAATTAATCAATTAGATAGAAAGGCAAATGAACTTCATGATAAAGTTTTGCATCTCACAATTTCTTTAGAAAAACGCCAAAGCGACAGTAGGTTATTAAATGAACAAGCAAGATTTTTGCGTGAGCAATTAGACAGGTTAAATGCTCAACTATCTTCTTACACGATGGATTTAAATCAAAGAGAGGCACTTTTAAAATCTGCATTGGAATTTAAAGCGGAAGAAGAAGCAAAACTTAGTGCTTACCATAAGGAAAGTCAACAAATTGCAAACAAATATATGGAACTTGTTGATGAACTCACAAAGAGCGAAGGTGAGAAGGAAGAAAACCAAAGAAACATTATTGATAATCTTGCCAAACTTACCGATGTTAAAGCAAATTTGTCAGCATACATAGCAAAGCGTGACACAATGCAAGAAAACATAAAGTTAGACACAAATAAATTAAATGAATTAAATTCACACAAAAGCGATTTATCAAAAGAAGTTCAACAATTAAATGTGTTAGTAAAAAATTTAAGTGATAAGAAAGAAAAGAGTGAAAAAACAATTTCTAGCACTAATGAAAAAATTAGTAAGTTAAATGCTCAACTTGAAGAGTTAAATACTAATATTTACAACTTAAAATCAAGCATAGCAAACGACACTAATAGGATGAATATTTTATCTAACTTGCAAGCAGATTTTGAAGGTTATCAATTCGCGGTTAAACGCTTACTTCAAGACGGTAAAAATAACCCTAAATTAAATAGTGCAATTAAAGGTGTTGTTGGAAATATTATAACTGTCGACACTAAATTCCAAACCGCAATAGAGATCGCTTTGGGTGGAAGCATCCAAAACATTGTAACTAAAGATGAAGCGGACGCAAAAGTATTAATTAATTATCTTAAAGATAGTAAATTAGGTCGTGCAACATTCTTGCCAATTAGTGCAGTAAAACCAAGAAGTTTAAGCGCAAATGACAGAAGATTTTTATCATCTAGTGGTTGTTTGGGTGTTGCTAGTGAACTTGTTAAAACTGAAAGTGTTTATCGTCCTGTTATTGATAGTTTATTAGGTTCAACTGTTGTATGTGATAATCTTGACAATGCTGTTAATTTGGCAAAGCAAAGCGGTTATGCATTTAGAATTGTAACCTTGGAGGGTGATGTATTGTCACCACAAGGTAGCATGAGTGGTGGAAGCAAAAAGAGTAATGATAGCTCATTACTTGGCAAAGAAAACGAAATCAAAAAACTTAAAGAAAACATTGAAATTCGTTCAAAAGAATTAGAAAAAGCCACAAAAGAATATGAAGAGAAAAACAATGAAATGTTTAATTTAAAAATGATTTTAAACAATGAAAATGTTGCTCTTCAAAGTGTTAGCAGTGAATTCTATTCAAACAATTCAAAACTAGAAAACCTAAATAACAATTTAAACAACTTAGAAGATGAAATTTTTGCAGTAAACTCTCAACTTAAAATTGCTGAAAATATAGTAAGTGACCTTAATTCAAAAATTAATTCAATTGACCAAGTTGAACTTGATTATAATGTTTCTCAAGCAAAGGTTAAAGAGTTTAATGACACAAATAAAACAGCTTATGATGACTTAAAGCAAAAAAGAGAAGAATATCAAGAAAGTTTAACAGCAATCAAAGTTAAAATTGCTTCAACTGAAGAAAAGATTAAATCATTAGAACAAAGCATTGAAAACAACACTGCTGAAATTAAAGTTTTAGAGCAAAATATTGAAAGAGTAAACGTTGAACTAAATAGTCAGCAAAAAGTTTATGATGCTGCAATTAACATGAACAAATCAAAAGAAGATGTTGATGAAGGCAACAAAATTCAAGAAGAATTAAATGAATTAAATGAAAAACTTTCAAACATGGATGAAACCAAAAAATCACTCATGAAAGAACTTCGTGATCTTGATGATAGAAAAACTGTTTTAGGTAACGATATCACTAAACTCAACAACAGAATTTATCAAGAAGAAACTCATCTTCAAAAAGTTGATATCGACATCGTTAATATGCAAGAACGAATTTACGAAGAATATGAAATGACTTATAATGACTGCTTGAAATTTAAAGACATTGACGAAAACTTTGATATCAAAGAAACAATGGCAAAAATTAGCAGAATTAAAGGGCAAATCACAGGTCTTGGGTATGTTAATATCAATGCAATTGAAGAGTATAAAACTGAAGGTGCGCGTTTCGAAGAGATGAATGCGCAAATTCAAGATTTGAAAACTGCTGAAGAAGATGCAGTTAAAATCATTAAAGATCTATCAAAAGAAATGCTTGAAAAGTTTGATGCTGAATTTGTTAAAATTCAAGAAAACTTCACAAAAGTA